>CAZKHY010000103.1:4024-12539 GCA_964552455.1 uncultured Nitrospira sp. | reverse complement strand
GGGGAGAACCGGGGTCACGGACATTCAGCGGGCCCGGTGGATGTCGATGGCCACGTTGTCCTCGTCCAGCTCAACCATCACACTGGCCCCTTCTTGGAAAATTGCGAGCTTGCTCCCCATGAGCGTGTCCACGTCAAATCGTTCGACCCCTTCGGGAGTCGACAGCTTGATCTCCGACCAGTAGGTATCCGTGTACCCCAGGTTTCCCACGACGACGCGATGCCCAACGAACGGCGCGCCGGTTTTATGGACATCCTTGAGCACGTTTCCCTCATCCATCCACAGCTCAACGGGGTCGCCAACCTTGGCTTCGTGGAGCCCGACACGGTCCGCCTTGTTGGGGCTGATCGTGCGCGGCTGCAATCCGACCGGCACCTTGACAAAGACCATTCCCGACTGGATCTTCGATACAACCCCGCCGACCACATAGTGCAGACCGCGCTCCCCTGGCAGGGATTCATCGGCTGCCACATCGGTAACGAGGAACGGAACCGCAGCGGAGGCCAGCAGAAACCACGTCAGCACAGGCTTGAGAACCATGGCGCACCTCCATACCACGACCGCGTTTGCTAGAGCCGCCTGCTTCATACCAACTTTCGGGTTGACCCGGCGCCTCTTTATCGATTGTTCGAGTTCGGGGCGCCGATAAAACCCACCAGTGCGAGCTTCTTGTTCCCGCCCTCCTCGATCACATGCGGCGGGCAGTTTTTGCCTTGTGAACGAAGAGGCCGGGACGCCGAGTTGATTTCCGGCTCCCGGCCATCGACTCGCGGAAAGACCTCCAAGAATTACTGGGTTGGGACGGGCATCGGGACCGAGATCCCATACTCCTGAATCGGCGTGACCATGACCGCAAAGTTGTAGAGCTCATCCGCCGCTACATCATTGATCCCATGGTCCCGATTGCGCAGCATCCTGAACCACTTGCTCATCTCGGCCTGTACGGTTCGTTGATCTCCCCGGGTCATCGCCTCGCGGACCAGGCCCAGCTTCTGCTGGTAAGGATCCCAATTGGAATTGGGATAGCTCGCCTTGTAGAACGTCAACGAATTGGCAATTTCATCGACCCAGGTCCCTTCGGCCCAGGCGATCGCCGTCATGGAAAAGCACAGGACAGAGGCAACGGCCAGCACGAGCGACCAGTTGAGAGAAGGCGGGTTGCGGTTCATATGGACCTCCCTTCGAGTGCGGGTGGATCGGCCCTAGAACGACAGGGATGAGATCTCGTCCTGAATCCTGATGTACTCCAGGGTTTCCTGGTCGAAATTCTGCCGTCCTACATTCAGATTCTGAAGATGGCTGGTCTCTTCCGTCACATCCGGAACCCGCATCGGCCGTTCGGTTTCCCTGCCCAGTTCGGTTCTCGACGACGTGTCCAGATTCAGGAAGAACTGTCCCTCCGTCGCCTTCCCCTTCATTTCTTCCTGCGACACAGTCCCCTGTCCTTTCGTTTGCTCCTCCGCCTGCACGGGAGCAATCAACAGCAGGATCAACGCCGACAGCGCCACGATGACCGTGATGCCTATGAGTTGATGGGTTCTCATAACGCCTCCTCCTGCTGAGCTGAGTGGGTGAGACCATCCCTCCGTCTCCACGTTGACCCGAGCATCACCACAGCCAATCGGCTAGGCGGCGTGCTTGGTTCCGGAGTCCGGGCTCTTTTGCCGATTTGCCAGGGGGTGAGACCCGGTGGAAAGCCGACGCCGCTCCGCATCGCTCTCGGTCTTCATGCCGAAGGCCAGCAGCCAAACCAGCGCCACCAGGGTCGTCAACCCAATAAGTTCAACCATGAGTCACCTGCGACGGTCGGCTAGGCGGCGTGCTTCTTGCCGGCAGCGCCTTCGCCGTTTCCAGCCGGTGAACTGGTCGCCCCTCCCATGGCTCCCCTCGCTCTGGCGTAGAGGATCTCCATAGAGATGAAAAAGACCACGAGCAGTACGACCAGGCCGGTCACGATTCCCCAGTATCCCCAGGACATGACGACCTCCATACCGCGCTTGCGAGAGCCGCCCGCTTCATACCAAACTTCGTTTGAACCGCCGCGTTCGATCACATCGCGGCGGAGTGGCACCGTGCCTTCAGTAGACCTAGCTTCTGCGGGCGGAGAGTTCCTTTGCCTCACGTAGGCTTACATTCCTTGCGGCTGTGCGGTCCCCGCCGCTGGATCACGCCGTTTTCCGATAGACCGCCTCAGCCGCCCCGATCGACTCTTCGCCCAGCCGCTCCCTTTCACGTCCGGTACCGGGCAGGAACAACCCGGCGAAGAAGAGTCCCACCAGCGTCATCGAGGCAGCCAGCAGGAACCCCACCGGAACGTCCGGCCAGGACCGCGGCTCGCTCAACGGAAGCGGTTCGCCTTGACGGAACCCCTCGGCGGCGGCCAGGCGCATGAACCGATCCGCCACCTCCTCACTGTGGATCGCGGCCAGGACGACCGAGGCCAACTGTTCCTGTGCCCCGGCAATCGCTTCACCGGAGGCCTGTTGGACCTGCGTGACGCGGACGATCGCGGTGCCGATCCGATGCTGGACCCGCCCGGCGAATTCCATCTGCACCTGGCTCGCCGCCACGATCTCCCGCCCCATGTTCGGCTCATGATTGCTCCAGAACCGATCGTCCATTCGACCGGCATTCAACGCGGCCATCCTGATCATCCGCCTGTTGAACCGGTCGTTGGCTTGTGCGGGAGAGAGGATGCCGGCCCGGACACCTCTTGCCGTGAAGTTCGCAATTCCGCGGCCCAGCACGTACTGGACCCTGGCGACATGGTCGCTCTCCACCGCGGCAGCGTAAGCCCCGATCCTCGCAAAGTGCTCGTAGGGCGAGCCCTCCAGAAACTGGCCGGCCAGAGTCGCACGGTTGAACTCCTCGGCCGCCGCCGCCGTCCGGTGTGAAAATTCCCGTTCGAGCAGATAGTCCGCCACGATCGCCTGACCCAGAGCCGGCTGCACCCACTGAGCCGCCGTGAGCACGACATCGGTTGTGCCCGGAGCGATGGTCTCGGTCAGCCCGACCGAGGCCCTCTCAGCGGATGCTGTCCCGATGGCCCCGTTTGTAGATAGAAACATCAGATAACCGCCCAGCACGGTAGCGCAGAGTCCGACCGCCACCATCAGATCAACGGGCTCAAGCTGCCTTCTCATTGTGACCTCCCTCCTGGCCCCACGGGAACGGGGCTCTTTTTGAGGACCGCCGTTCCGCAAGGGATGCGCCCTTTTGCAATGGAAGACCTCGCAAGCCCGATGCCATGGGACAGCCTTGCAACCCTTTGATCTTTTTCAGTGGTAGGACGAATGACCTCTGCTCTGGTGGCCGGTTTCAACCAGGATGTCGCCAAATCCACCAAGACCAACCGCTTAAGCGTTCTCCTTTTCAAGCCGATATAGCGATGGAAAGAGAGAGAAAGGGAAGGTGGCTCGATCGCGGAAACCGCCCTCTACCCCGCCGACAAGGACGTGACAAGATGCAACAGAAACGGGCGCTCTTCAGGGTCAATGTCCATCGAACCGGACAACTCCGTCGAGGCACGGAGACCGCTGCCTGCGAGATCACGGAGCTCACCCCCTATGGAATCGGCCTGAGCTGTACTCGGCCGATTGCGCGAGGAGAAACGGTCCAGATCGAATTCGAACTCGCCAGGCAGTGCCCCATCCGCTGCATGGTGTCGATTACTCATGCCGCCCCTCCCCAGATGGGAGGCCGCATCACCGCCATCTCCCTTGAACACCAGAAGCGCATCACCCGCTTTATCGAGCAGCATGCCGCCGTCAATTTGATGGCGGTGTGACGGGCGGGGAATAGCCAACGCCATGATGAACCACGCGGAAATCCAGCGGGACAGGGCTTCCCTGCTCTACCTGACTTCGGCGGTCCTGATGCTCAGCACCGTGACGCCGGTGATGAAGGAAGTCGTGCGCCACGGCGACCTGTCGCCTTTCGAGTTGGTCTGTCTCCGAATTCTTATCGCCTTCGCCTGTCTGTTCCTGGTGACCTTGACGGGCCCCTGGAAGGAGCTGCTGCTGTTGCCCTGGGCGGACGTCGCCCGCCTGACCCTGCTGGGGATTCTCGGCGTCGGGCTCGCCTACGGACTGGCCGGTTGGGCGCTGCTTTATACCAGCGTCACCCACTACAGCCTGATCTACAGCCTCAACCCGTCCTTCGTCGCCCTCTTCAGTTTTCTGATGAAGAAGGACCGGCCGAGCCCCTTGAAAATCACCGGCATTCTGTGCTCGGTCGGAGGCTGCCTGCTCGCGATTCCCGAAGGGTTTCACGACCTGGCGGTGGGATTCGGCGATGGGCTCGTGTTGTTGTTCACGGTCTCTGCGGCCTCTGCGATCGTGCTCAGCACCGGCATGGTGAAACGCTACGGGGCCGCGACCGCGACCATGCTCATGTTCGGCAGCGGCCTGTTCTTCCTCCTGCTCGGCGCCGTCGTCTGGTCGGTCCCGCACAAGCTCCACATCACGTTTTCGAACAGCCTCCTGATCGCCTACATCGGCATCGCGACGGCGGCGGTCTTTTTCTTGCGGAACCTGTCCCTGAAATTCCTGACGCCGACCACGGTCGGCGCGTTCCACAATCTCACGCCGGTCTTCGGGATCTTCCTGGCCTATCTCTTTTTGGATGAACCGGTGACGGGTCAGATGATCATCGGCGGGACGATCAGTCTGGCCGGAGTCGAACTCGTCCGGAGAAGCTGACGGAGGCGATCGTCTACCCGAGCCCCACGACGGTCACTCCGTCGCCTCCTTCCGCCCGATCGCCGGCCCGGAAGGTGGCCACGTAGGGGGAGCCCTTCAAATAGTCCCGGAGCACCGCCTTCAGCCTGCCGGTGCCGTGACCGTGGATGATCCGCAAGAAGGGAGCCCCGTCCAGCGCGGCGCGATCCAGCGCCGCGACCGTCTCCTCCAGGGCCTCCTCGTCGGTCTTGCCGCGGACGTCCAGCACCATGGACGCTCCCAGTTCGCCGGTTCCCGCCTGAGACCTCGCCCGGTCGGCCTGAGCTCGGCGGGACCCGGGCGACGCGCCCTCGCCGCCGGCTTCCACCAGCCCGACCAGCCCCGACACCGGAACCGACAGGTCCGTCTCGCCCACGCGAACCCGCACCCGCTTTTTGCCCTGGGGGGCTTCCAGCAACGTTCCGGTCGAGCCCAGCCCGACGATCTCCACCCGATCCCCCGCCGCCAACTGCTCGACCGGCCTCGTTTCGGCCGGCTTGACCAGTCGCGCGCGGGCCTGGGCCTCGATCTCGGCCAGACGCTGCTTGGCCTCCCTGGCCTTGACGAGCGTCCGTTCCCCTTTCAGGCTCTCGACGACGGCCTGCACCTCGGCCCTGGCCTTGAGGATGTCCTCGGTGAGTTTTTTCTTGACGCTCTTGCGTTCCTCGCGCTCCGAGAGACGCAGCCGCTCCTCGATCTCGGCCGCTTGCCTGGCTGCTTGCTCGGCGTCAGCCTTGAGCGTCTCGATGCGCGCGAGGTCCTCGTCCAGACGGCGCTGTTTTTCCTGAAGATCGCCCAGCATCTGTTCCAGAACCAGATCCTCCCGCCGCAACAGCCGGAGCGCATGTTCCAGGATCCCCTCGTCCATGCCGAGCCGGCCGGCGATATCGATGGCGGAGGAGCCGCCGGGCATGTCCATGATCAACCGGTAGGTCGGCGCCAACCGGCCGACGTCGAACTCCACGCTGGCGTTCATGAAGCCCGGCGTCGTCTGGGCCAGCGCCTTGAGCTGGTTGTAGTGGGTCGTCGCCACGACCTTCATGCCCAACTGGGCCAGCCGGACGAGCAGCGCCTCGGCCAGCGCCGCCCCTTCGACCGGATCGGTCGACGTCACCGGCTCGTCCAGCAACACCAACGCTTGCGTCGGCCCCGGCTGACCACCGTCCTGCGCCCGGTTCGGCAGAGCCTCCCCGAGCAGCTTGATCATCTGGGTCATGTGGGCCGAGAAGCTGGACAGGTCCTTGGCCAGATCCTGGGCATCGCCGATATCGGCGTAGACTTTGGGGAACAACGCCATGTCCGAATCAGGCCCGCAGGGGAGTTGCAGGCCGGCTCGGACCATCAGGGCAAAGAGCCCGACGATCTTCAGGGTCACGGTCTTGCCCCCCGTGTTCGGCCCGGAGATCACCAGGACGCGCACCGTTTCATCCAACCGGATATCGTTCGCCACGACCTTTTCTCTGGCGAGCACCAGGAGGGGATGCCGGGCCTGTGTCAGCGCGATGCGCCCTGCGTCGTTCAGCGAGACGGTCCGTCCCCTGACCAGATGGCTGAAGGAAGCCTTGGCGGCAACGGCGTCCAGCGTCGCCAGGACCTCAAGCCCGTTCAGCAGCGCCGGGACGTGCCCGGCCACCTCCGCGGACAGCTCCTGCAAAATCCGCCTGACCTCCCGCTCCACCTCCAATTCGGCCACCTTGATCGAATTGTTCAGCTCCACCAGCTCGCGCGGCTCCAGAAAGACCGTCGCGCCGCTGGCCGAGACATCGTGGACGATGCCGGGAATCTTGGATCTCATCTCGGACTTGACCGGCACGACGTAGCGTCCCTCGCGCTGGGCGAAGTAGCGCTCCTGGAGCGCGTCCGCATAGCGCGTGGAGGCCAGGATCACCTCCAGCTTGTGCCGCATCTGTTGCTTCAGGTCCTGCGCCTGGTGGGCGAGCCGGCGCAAATCCGGCGTGGCCGATTCGCGGATGTGGCCCTCGGGATCGACGCACCGGTCGATGGCGACCTTCACAGGATGGACGGGCTGCAGCGCCTCCAGCGGCGCCGCCATCGCACAGAGCGCCGGTGTGTGCTCGCGCCGCCGGGCCAGGTACCGCAGCACCTCGACGGTCAGCCCCAGCACGAGGGACAAGTCCCGGAACTCATGGGGCTCCAGCGCCGCGCCCTTGGCACCCCGCCCCAGGACTTCGCGGAGGTCGGGGAACGAGAGGGACGGAAACGGGTCGTTTCCTTCGCCCTCCCGCAACAAAACCATTTCTTGGGTCTCTTGCAGCCGCATGCGGGCCCGCTCAAGATCCGTCTCGAGCGGGAGGGTCCGGCAGCGCTCCGCCCCCATGGCCGAGCGGGCCTGTCCGGCAAGAACCGTCAGCACACGGTCCCACTCCAGCACCTGCGCCGCTTGCTGCAGAAGCAACGATCCTTCCACGGTCATCCAGCAACCCCGCCGGGTACGGAAGAGAAAAACCGGTCGGACTCTACAGGAGCGTCAATGTCCTGGCAAGCCTGAGCCGGGCCGGCAAGCTTCACCCGTCCATTGTTGTCGGCGCGCTCAAATTCTCCTGGCGCGAGGGCATCCATTAACGCTATGATCGCTCCGTCCAATCGAAACAACCAAGGAGGCAAGGCATGCGTCAGATACAATCGTTCGTTTTCCCCGTGATGCTCGGTCTGATCCTTTGCGCGGCGCCGGCCTGGGCGGCGGACCAAAAGACGACGCTCATGCTGGGCGGAAAATTCTGCGATTCCTACCTGGGCGAGGTCGAGACGGCCTTGAAGAAAGTCGCCGGAGTCAAGGCGGTCGATCTCAAAAGCATGAAGGGCCACGCCATCATCTCCGGGGAAGCCGGCAAGGTGAAGGCCGAGCAGTTGACGGCGGCCGTCAACGCCCTCAAGGGCGATGGCTGGCATTGCAAGGCGGACGTGATGAAATAAGCGCACCGAAGAACCGGCCTACTGGTCCGGCTGCTCAGGCAGATCCAGCACGTAGCGCAGGCCCCCGCCGGCCGGCAGAGAACGCTCGTGAACGCGGAACGGCGGAAGGTCCGCCTGCAGACGCTTGAGCAGCCGCCTGATCGACAAGTCGCCTTCCACCTGGCAGATCCACAGGTACGTCCCGGTCTCCAACTCCTGATCGCGGCGGCTCACGCGGAACCGGGGCTCCTCCATGTAGTAGGCGGACAGCCAGCCGGAGACGGCATTGACCACCCAGCCGTGCGCCTGGGCGTAGCGGTAGCTCACCCCGACTTCGATCAGTTGTATCCCTTCGTTCCCGTTCATCCGAAGAGCGCGCGACAAGCGCGCCTCCTTGCCCGACTACTCTATGGCAAAGGACCGGGTCTGTCCAGACTCAGGAACGAGGCGGCGACAGGGATCAGGACAGCAGACGCAGGACACAGAAGCAAGTTGGGATGGAGTGAAGGGAACTACGTGGGCTTGCGTGAGGGCAAGGAGGGGCATCGAGCCCCTC
Organism: uncultured Nitrospira sp.; assembly: GCA_964552455.1. Lineage (GTDB taxonomy): Bacteria > Nitrospirota > Nitrospiria > Nitrospirales > Nitrospiraceae > VGXG01. The sequence goes on along the minus strand of CAZKHY010000103.1, from coordinate 4,352 downwards.
CCTGTTTCTGTATCTCCGAGGAATCAGGCGCTCAAACGGACCATTTCACGCGACTTCCCGGCTTTCTTCTCCGCGGCCACCTTGGCCACCCGATGCCGCAGCGAGCTCTGGATGAGGCGATGCCGATAGATCTTGGGGTCCACGACCTCTCCGCAGGTTACGCAACGCCAGCCTCGCATCCAGAGGTGCCCGCTGTCATCTTCCATGTCGATGAAATGATCCACCACCATCAGGCCATTGCATCGCTGACAATTCATGATGGGCCTCCCTACCGCGCTCGCGTGGCCCGACACGTCAATCATCTGTGTCGGGAGAGTTTTTTGCCTCC
>CAZKHY010000103.1:1465-3924 GCA_964552455.1 uncultured Nitrospira sp. | reverse complement strand
GCGCTCGCGTGGCCCGACACGTCAATCATCTGTGTCGGGAGAGTTTTTTGCCTCCTGTAGCGACCCAGCTTGCAGCCTGTTTCTTCGTCTTGACTTGCACCTCATTCTCTCTATCGGCTCCCTTTTCACCGGCTTGAGCCCTGATGGCCCTGTAGGAAGCAATGGGGATGCCAACGCCGAACCGGCGGTTTTCTTTCGATTCCCGTACCGGTCCTGACAAGAGGCTGGCGGGCAGTTCGTCACCGGCATGACAGTCTGTGCCGCCGCTAGGCATATCTGTCCGGAAAGAGGACCTGGCAAGAAACACAGGAGGCGACAGCAGGCTCTTGAAATCCGCTGACGTTGCGATCAGACTTTGCACGCAGTTCGTTGAGCCAGCACAGGAGCAAGGATGGCACTGTCGGTTTCTGAAGTTGCCGCAGTCACCCGAGAAATCAGAGAAGCCCTGAACGGAGGGTGGATCCAGAAGGTCTTCCAGCCGACGCTCCATGCGATTATCCTGGAGATTCGGACTCCTGGGCGGACGCTCAACTTGCTCCTGTCGGCCGATCCGGAGACCGCCAGGCTGCACTTCGTGGAGCAGCGCTACCCGAACCCTCCCGCCCCGCCCCCCTTCTGCCAGTTCCTCCGCGCCCGCATCCAGGGCGCGCGTATCGAGGGAATCGAGCAGCTTCACAACGACCGCATCGTCCGCCTGAGCATGACCGCGCGAGAGGGCCCCTGTGCGCTAGTGCTAGAATTGACCGGCAGAAAAGCCGACCTCCTGCTGCTGGACGCAGAGGAGAAAATCCTCATGGCATTGGACACAGGACGGGAGAAAGCCGGGGAGCCCTACCAGCCCCCCGCGGCCAGGACCGGACACACCAAGGAGCGGGAACGGATCACAACGGACAGGGGCTCGGGGGAACCAGATTCACGCCCTCCCTTTCCCTTGTCTCTCGACCTCGAGCAGCGCTATCGGGCCTGCGAACTGGAGTCGGCGCACGAACGGGCCAAGCTTGCCAGGCTGGCGGAACTGCGCAAGGGCATCAAGAAAGCCGGAAGACGCGTCGAAGCCCTGAAGGCCGATCTGGAGAAGGCGACCCGCTACAAGGACTATGCCCGCTACGGCGAACTGCTCAAAAGCAACCTTGGCCTGATGGCGAAAGGACGTGACCAAGTGACCGTGGTAGACTACTTCGACCAAGCGATGCCTGAGCTGACCATTCCGCTGGATCCCTCGAAGAGCCCGCAGGGCAACATGGACGACTATTTCAAGAAGCACCGCAAGTATCTGGCCGCCGACAAGGAAATCAAGCCGAGGCTGGAAGCCGCGGAACGGGAGCTGGAAGCGCTGCGTCAAGAACGGGCAGCCATCGAGCAAGGGACCTGGCAGCCGAAAGCGGCGCCTGCCCCCTCCCCTCGCCTCCCTCGCCAGCAACCGGCAGCCGGCGGCCGGCAGCCGGCAAAACGCTCCGGCCCCTTCCGCCGCTTCACCTCGACCGACGGCCTGCCGATCTACGTCGGCAAGAACGCCCGCGAGAACGAAGAGCTGACCTTCAAGTTCGCCCACAGCGACGACCTGTGGCTCCATGCCCACGGCACGCCCGGCTCGCACGTGGTCGTGCGGCTGGAGAAGGGAGCGGACCCGCCTCACGAGACCATCCGGGACGCAGCCACCCTGGCCTTGTTGTACAGCGATCTGAAGAAGAGCGGGAAAGGGGAAGTGATCTATACGAGAAGAAAGTGGGTCCGGAAGGCCAAGGGCCAGCCGCCCGGCACCGTGACGGTCACGCAGGAAAAAGCCGTCTTCGTCCAGCTCGACCGGACCCGCCTGGACCGTCTCAAGGAATCCACCCGCTGAGGATCAGTCTTTGTAGCCAACCTGATCCTCGAACCGGACCGGATCGCCGAAACCGCTTGGAAGGATGTCGATCTTCGTCGTACTGGTGACCTGACTCGACAGGTACGGTCCGCTCAGATCATAATCCGTCGTCACGTGCGAGACCGTCGCGACCACCCCTTCGGGACTGTAGAAGATGTTCAACTCGCGTCGGGTGTCCGGCGTGCCGATGCCGTTGATGAACAAGCCGTAGAGCAACACGTACTTCAGCGGATTGACCACCGAGGAGGAGTAACTGTAACTCCACCACTCGCGGGCGTCCCCCGGTCTGTCCCCTATGGTCGTCGAGCTTCTCCTGTGCAAGGGCTCCCCCAACAGCGCGGCCACCTGCTCCTTGGTCGTTTCCCCCGCCTTGATCTGCCCCACCACCGATTCATCGGCCAGGTTGGGATTGCCGTACGAGATGCAGCCCGTGAGGAGCAACCCGCACAGACACAAGCTCAGCCGAACCCTCATCGTTCCTCAACCCTCCCATGCCATTGTATACAAGAGCACTGTACCCTAGTTTAGCGAGCTTGGGAAGCCGCTTATGTTTCCGTCACCTTGGTCTTCAGCCACCGCACGTACCAGGGCGCAA
>CAZKHY010000103.1:0-1365 GCA_964552455.1 uncultured Nitrospira sp. | reverse complement strand
CATCCCGCGCGCCAGGTCGTGTGCCGGCAGAAGCCTGTATTCTCCACGCCCGAAGAGATACACAGCGAAATAATCATAAGCGAACAAGGCCAGCAAGCAGGGAACCGCGATCAACGAGGCGGTTGAAAGCCGGCGTTTGCTTTTATGCGGAGAAGCGCCTAGCATTGCGCCGGGATCATGCAGGGAGGGACTGTCCGATGACGATCCGCCCGCTCGCGTTCGCCAACACCCTCGCCCTCACTACCGCCGCGCTCGGTCTGTTCCTGATCGTCTTGAGGTTTCTGGCCCCGGCGGCATTCGTCTTCATCTTCAACGCGCAGTTTTTCGGCGCCGACGTGGCCTCGCTGCTCCCCCAGGAAATCAACGTCCTCAAGATGGCCGGTGAATTTCTCGCCTTCGTCGGCGGCGCCTGGGGCTTCGGCTTCGTCGGCGCACTCCTCTACAACCGGCTCATCCGGGATTCCCATTAATTCATCCCGTGCCCGTCTTTTCTCCTCCACCCAGCACCTTACTCCTCCCCTTGATAGCGCCAGAACGTGCCGGGTGAGAGGATGTCGATCCCGCGATACCGCTTCAGGAGCTGCAGGTCGGCATCGCCGGTAACGATGCACCGACAGGCTCCAGCCAGTGCGGTGCCAGGCACGGCATCGTCATCCGGGTCTCGACAGGCGGGGGCCTCAAGAGCCAAGGGCTCGACCAGAATCATCCGGGAGCGCAAAAGCTGCTCGGCGGCACCGGCCTCAGACTTGGTATAGCCGAACTTGCGGATCAGGGTCTGACGGAACTCTGTAAGGAGGAATGAGGAGCCGACGATTTCGTGATGATAAATACAGTGTTCCAGAACTTCGTGGCAGGTACCGTGCGCGATGAACGCGGCGATCAGGACGTTGGTATCGAGGACGACCCTCATGACACCCGGTCGAATACATCCTGATCGGTATAGACCCCCTTGGCTTTGGCCTTGGCCATCATGGTTTCACGCAGCCGGCGGAAATTACGGACGAACAGGAAATCCCGCAAGGACTCCCGGATCAAATCGCTGCGCGAGACCCCTTCCCGCCTGGCAATGGCGTCCAGTTCCTTGCGCGTCTCCTCATTCAGACTGATCGTGACGGTTTGCCTCATCCCTTCACCTCGCTGTATTAAAATCTAATACAGCGCTCATGAGAAGTCAATCTGTGAAGACCGAAGCGGAAAGACAGCCAGAGCAGGCTGGACTGGATTGTATGACAATACATTGTCCCCGCCCGACGGACCCTGCTATGATCGCGGCTGTCGGTTGAGCCTGTTGAACGGTGGCATGCATGCACACAGCGCGAGTCACCACAAACGGTCGGCTTACCCTTCCCCGACAACTCCGCCGAA
>CAZKHY010000102.1:0-12954 GCA_964552455.1 uncultured Nitrospira sp. | reverse complement strand
ATCGAGCGTGCCAGCCTTGCCCCGCACAACCCCTCCCCAACCTCACCCATTGCGGCCAGACCCCGTGACGAGCCGACAACGTCTGTTCAATGTTGTCGCGATCGTCACCGGCGCCGGCCGCGGCATCGGCCGGGCCACGGCCGAGCTGTTCGCCCGAGAAGGGGCGCGTCTGGTGCTCTGTTCCAGAACCGGCCCGGAGCTCCGGTCCGTGCTGCGTGCCATCGCGGCCGACGGCGGGCGGGCCGTCGGCCGCGTGATGGATATCGGGTCCGCGCGGCAAGCGCGAGCCCTGGTTCGACTGGCCGTCCAACGATACGGGCGCCTGGATTTGCTGATCAACAATGCGGGGATCCTCGGCCCCCGCGTGCCTATTGCGGACTATCCGACCCGCGAGTGGGGGAAAGTGCTTCGCATCAATCTGAGCGGCACGTTTCATATGTCCCGTGAGGCGGCCAAGCCGATGACCGAACAGGGACACGGCTGCATCATCACGGTCTCGTCCTCGGTCGGCCGGGTCGGACGGGCTGGCTGGGGCGCCTACGCCGTCTCCAAATTCGGCGTGGAGGGGCTCAGCCAGGTCATGGCCGACGAACTCAAGTCCTCCGGTATCACCGTCTGTACGTTCAATCCGGGCGGGACCAGAACCGCGATGCGGGCCGAGGCTTATCCTCATGAAGACCGACGCAAGCTTCAAGATCCCTCGGTGCCGGCGGAAGCCCTGCTCCGCCTCGCCCTTCGTGCATCGCCGGCGATGTCCGGCAAAGCCTTCGACCGCCACAATCCTCCATGACCGACAGACATCCTCCCGACCAGCCTCCGGCTTCGTTGACAAACCGCAAAAACAAGTGGTAAATTGGCGTGCTTGTTGAAGTCTTTACGAGTGCCGGGGGTTGGCCCGCATGATCACGCAGATGAAAGTCCGGGGTCTGATGTTCGACCCCTACAATAATGCCTACATCGTCATCCTGCGGGACGAGGAACATTCGGAGACCATGTTGCCCATCTGGGTCGGAAAATCCGAGGCGAGCGCCATCAGTTTTGCCCTGGAAGGGGTGGCCGCGCCCCGCCCCATGACCCATGACCTGATGAAAGCGGTCCTGGACACCGTCGACGCCAAGGTCCTCAGCGTCGTGGTCACCGACTTGAAGGACAATACCTACTACGCGAAAATCCACCTGATGGGGGAAGACTCGGAATACTCGGTCGACTCGAGGCCCAGTGACGCCATCGCCCTGGCCCTACGGGCGAACGCGCCCATTTTCGCGCGGGAAGAGGTGCTCCGCAAGCAGGCATCGGAAGAATTGGACCAGTGGCTTGAGAACCTCAAGCCCGAAGACTTCGGCAAGTACGAGTCTTAGACGGGAAGCCGGTCCGCCGAAGCGGCCGGTCGGTGGGGCCTCCACGAACGACGGCAAAGGAACACACGCTCGCTGCACGCGCGACCCCCTGTGCATCCCGTCTTGATGGCCCTACCCGAACGCATTGCTCATATGATGGACGAACACAAGGAGCCCCACGATCTGATCCGGTTGAAAGTGCACGGCGTCGTGCCCGATTCCAATACGGACACGCAGATCGTGATTCTCCGGGACGAGGCCCACGCCGAAATCCTGCCGATCTGGGTCGGTGCGGCTGAAGGCAACGCGATCAAATTTGCTTTGGAGGGTCACGTCCCGCCGCGGCCCATGAGCCATGATCTGATCCGGAGCTTCGCCGATCACCTCAACATCAAGATGGCATCGGCGGTGATCACGGACGTCAAAAGCAACACTTATTATGCGACGATCCACCTGATCTGCCACGGGGAGGAGCGGACCGTCGATTCGAGGCCCAGCGACGCCATCGCGCTGGCCCTGCGAACGAACAGCCCCATATACGTGACCCAGGAGGTGCTGCGGCAGCGAGGGGGCGGGAACCTGGATGCCTGGCTGGAACGGTTGGAAGCGAAGAATCTCGGCAAACACGAAGTGTAACAGAACGCATCGAGGCACCGAACGTCCTCGAATAGGCAGGGAAAGGAATCAGGGGGTCATGGCGACTTATCTGGCAAAGCCGGCGGATGTGAAGAGAAAGTGGTACCTGATCGATGCCAACGGAAAGACCTTGGGCCGACTGGCGGCGCGCGTGGCGATTCTGCTGCGCGGCAAGCACAAGCCCACCTTCACCCCGCACGTGGATACCGGCGACCACGTCGTGGTGATCAACGCGGGCAAGGTGGCGCTCACGGGCGACAAGCTCCGCACCAAGACCTACACCCATCACACGGGGTATCCGGGCGGGCTCAAATCCATCACGGCCGAGCACCTGCACGCCAAGAAACCGACCGAGCTCCTGGAGCGAGCCATCAAGGGGATGCTTCCGAAGAACACCCTCGGCAAGCAGATGGCCAGAAAGCTGAAGGTCTATCCCGGAGCGGAACACCCGCACAAGGCGCAAAGTCCCGAACCGCTCGCCCTCTGAGTGCATGATCGGCTGAAGGCTGGCTCATATTTCACTGGAAGCGAACAAACTATCCGCCCGCATGTGATAGGGATAAGGATACTGGCGGCAAAGTAACTATCCGCTCACAGTTGATCGAAGTGAGCGTTCACGCAAGCGCGGTATGGAGGCACGCGACAATGGCAGCTGCAACGCAATACGCAACCGGCAAGCGCAAGTACGCGATCGCCCGGGCCTGGATCTCCGCGGGGGCCGGCGAGATCGTCGTGAACGAGCGCCCCTTTGAGAATTATTTCCCCCGTCCCTCGCTCAGGAGCCTGGTGCAGTACCCGCTCGAAGTGGCCGGACTGCTCGGCAAGTACAACGTGAAAGCCACGCTGTGCGGCGGAGGGCCGACCGGCCAGGCCGGTGCGCTCCGACACGCCATCGCCAAAGCCTTGGTGACGATGACCCCGGCCCTGCGGGAGCCCCTCAAGAAAGAGGGCCTCCTGACCCGCGATTCGCGCGTGAAGGAGCGGAAGAAGTACGGACAGAAAGGGGCCAGGAAACGCTTCCAGTACTCGAAGCGCTAAGGGCTTGGGGCTGCGGACGGTGAAGGGAAGGCCTCAGGGCCTTCCCTTTTTTGTGCCGTTCATCCGAGGGGCGAGGAGAAAGGCAAGAGCTACGCCGAGGTGGGTGATCCGATGACCGAACAGACCGGCACAGTCAAGGTCGCGGTGGTGGGCGCAAGCGGCTACACCGGAGGCGAACTGCTCCGCCTGCTCCTGGTCCACCCCCGCGTCCAGATCACGGCCGTGACCTCGGAGAAGTCGGCCGGAAGCCCCGTGGCCTCCGTCTTTCCGCACCTCGCATCCGTGCTGCCTCTGTCGTTCGAAGCTCTGGAGCCGGAGGCGATCGCCGCGCGAGCCGACGCAGTCTTCTTGGCCCTCCCGCACACCAAGTCCCTGCTGCCCGCCTCGGCCTGCCTGAGAGCCGGCAAGCTCGTGATCGACCTCAGCGCCGATTACCGGCTGAAGGACCCAAGCCTCTATGAGACCTGGTATCAGACCGCACACCCGTATCCGGATTTGCTGAAACAAGCCGTGTATGGGCTGCCGGAACTGCACCGGGAGGCCATCCGGACGGCCAGACTGATCGCGTCGCCCGGCTGTTACCCGACCGCCGCGATTCTCCAGTTGGCTCCCCTGGCTTCCAAAGGACTGATCCGACCGGACTCGGTCGTGATCGATGCCAAGTCCGGCATCTCCGGCGCGGGCCGCAGCCCGGCCCTGCCCTACCATTTTCCCGAGGCCCACGAGTCCATGGAAGCCTATAAGGTCGGCCAGCACCGCCACATCCCGGAGATCGAGCAGGAATTGGGCGCCCTGGCGTCCCGGAGCGGAACCGCCATGCGCATTGCGTTCACCCCCCATCTGGCTCCGATGAACCGCGGGATTCTCAGCACCGCCTACTGCCGTCTCACGCAGCCGATGGACCGGGAGGCCCTCCGGGCCCTCTACCGGGATTTCTACAAAGGGGAACGATTCATCCGGCTGCAGGAAGGAGAGGCCTCGGCCAACCCGCGCCACGTGCGCGGCTCCAATTTCTGCGATCTGGCTCTGTTCACCGACGCCAGAGCCGGCTGGGTGGTCACGGTCGCCGCGCTCGACAATCTGGTCAAGGGAGCGGCGGGCCAGGCGATCCAGGCCATGAACCTCGTGCTGGGATTTCCCGAAGAGACGGGCCTGCTCTCGCCGGGAGTCTACCCGTGACGGCTTCTCCCCACCGCTTGCCCTTTCTTCCTTCCGGTCACGAAGCCCGGTCATGAAGCGGACCAGGATCAAAAAGATTCGGGGCGGCATCACGGCCCCGCGCGGGTTCCTGGCGTCCGGCCTCCACGCCGGCATCAAGAAACCTTCCCTGCCGGACCTGGCGCTGGTCGTGTCCGAGCAGGAAGGTCCCATTGCCGGCGTCTTTACGACGAACCGGGTCGCGGCCGCGCCGGTCCTGCTGGATCGGCGGCATCTCCGAGGCGGAGTCGGCCGTGCGATCGTGGTCAACAGCGGGAACGCCAATGCCTGCACCGGAGCCGGCGGTCTCGCCGATGCCAAGGAAATGGCCCGGCTGGTGGCCCACCCGCTCGGCACGGCCGTCACCCGCATCTTCGTGGGATCGACCGGCGTCATCGGTCAACCCCTGCCGATCCAGCGGATCAGGGCCGGCATGCCGGCTTTGCTGAAACAGCTTCGACGCGGCGGCGGGCGCGACGCGGCCAGAGCCATCATGACGACCGACGTGAAAGTCAAGGAAGTGGCGGTCCAGGCGAAGATCGCCGGTCGCGTCGTCACGGTGGGAGGCATGGCCAAGGGCTCCGGCATGATTCACCCAGACATGGCCACGATGCTCGCCTACCTCACCACCGATGCGGCCATCTCGCGGCCGGCGCTCCAGCAGGCTCTGGAGGCAGCCGTGGCCGTGTCATTCAACAGCATCTCGGTGGACGGCGACACCAGCACGAACGATACGGTTCTGTGCCTGGCGAACGGACTGGCCGGGAACCCGCCGATCCGGGAAGGGTCGCCTGGATTGGCCACGTTCCAAGCCCTGCTGGATTCCGCCTGTCATAACCTGGCGCTGCAAGTGATCCGGGACGGCGAAGGGGTGACCAAAGTCGTCGAGCTGCTCGTCAAGGGAGCCAGGACCGGGGCAGAGGCCAAGCTGGTGGCCAAGACCATCGCCACGTCCAGCCTCGTCAAAACGGCCCTGTTCGGCGAAGACGCCAACTGGGGGCGGATCATGGCCGCCATCGGCCGGTCTGGCGCGCGCATCGTTCCGCACAAGATCGGCCTAGCCTTCGCCGGAATCCCGATCGTCAAGCAGGGCGTCACCCTCGGCCCGACGGCCGAGCGCCGCCTCGCCCGGGTCGTGCGTCGCAAAGAGTTCACGATCACGGTGGACCTGGGCCAAGGTCCTCACGGCACCAGGCTCTGGACCACCGACCTGTCTTACGACTACGTGAAGATCAACGCCTCCTATCGAACCTAGCGTAACCCGGCGCGGGCTTCAGGCTTGGCTTGTAAAATGTGGCTGGATTGTGCTAAGTAATGAATTCTTTTGGAAGGTTCCGGTGCGTCGAGGGCTCTGAGAAAAGGGTTGGCCGGGTGAGTCCGGCCCAACCGATTATTCAAATCCGCATTGGCGTGTGCGCACGCCGCTCAGCTTGGGAATAAGGGGAGAGAGGCCTCTCGTCCGTTGAAACGGGCGCTCCGCAAGCAGAGGAAGGAGGTGAAGGCATGGGGATGATCACGATCAAGGAACTGCTGGAAGCCGGCGTCCATTTTGGACACCAGACCAACCGCTGGAATCCCAAGATGAAACGCTACATCTTCGGCGAGCGCAACGGGATTTACATCATCGATCTCCAGCAGACGGTTCAGCGCTTCGAGACCGCCTACGCGTTCGTCCGGGACACCGTGGCCGCGGGCGAATCCGTCCTGTTCGTCGGCACGAAGCGCCAGGCCGTGGACATTCTGGAGGAAGAAGCGAAGCGCTCCCGGATGTTCTTCGTGAACAAGCGGTGGCTGGGCGGCATGTTGACGAATTTCCAGACGATCCGAAAGAGCATCGAGAAGCTGAAGAAGTTCGAGTCGGCCCTGACCGACGGCACCCACGAACGGCTGACCAAGAAGGAAGTCAGCCAGATGGAAAAAGAGCGGTTGAAGCTGGAGAAGAGCTTGAGCGGGATCAAGAACATGAACAGCCTGCCCGGTTGCATCTTCGTCCTGGACACCCGCATCGAACGCATCGCGGTCCAGGAAGCCAACCGGCTGGGCATTCCGGTGGTCGCGATCGTGGACACGAACTGCGATCCGGACGGCATCGACTACCCGATCCCCGGCAACGACGACGCCATCCGGTCGATCAAGCTGGTGGCCTCGCGCGTCGCCGACGCCTGCATCGAAGGCGCGCACCTGCGCCAGCAGCGCGAGGAGGCCGACAAACCCGATGCCATCACCCAGGCGGACCTGCGCGTCGCGGCCGCAGCGCCGCTCGCCGTCGAGGGCGTGCCGGCCCCGTAACACGCCCGGACTCGACCCGGTTCCGTTCAGCCAGTCCCGACAGAGAAGAAGAGGAGCACGAAAGCGGCAATGGCATCCAACAGCACTTTGGTCAAAGAACTCCGCGAGAAAACCGGCGCCGGGATCCTGGATTGCCAGAAGGCGCTGGTGGAGTCCGGCAACGACATCGAAAAAGCCATCGAGCACCTGCGTCAAAAGGGCCTGGCGGCCGCGCAAAAGAAGGCCGGCCGCGAGACCAACGAAGGGATCATCAGCGCCTACATCCACCCGGGCAGCCGCATCGGGGTTCTGGTGGAAGTGAACTGCGAGACCGATTTCGTGGCGCGGAACGAGGAGTTCCAGGCCTTCGTGAAGGACGTCGCCCTGCAGATCGCGGCCTCCAGCCCCTCCTTCGTCAAGCGCGAGGACATCCCCGCGACGCTCATCGAGAAGGAGAAGCAGATTTACCTGGCGCAGGCCAAGGAAATGGGCAAACCCGAGCCGGCCTGGCCCAAGATCGTGGAGGGCAAGCTGGACAAGTTCTATCAGGAGAGCTGCCTGCTGGAGCAGGTCTTCATCAAGGACCCCACCGTCACGATCAAGGATCTCCTGGCCCAGAAAATCGCGAAGATCGGCGAAAACATCTCGATCCGGCGCTTCACACGCTACCAGTTGGGTCACGAATGAACTCCGCCAAATACCGGCGGATCCTGCTCAAGATCAGCGGAGAGATTTTGGCCGGCGACCAGGGCTACGGCATCCAGCCCTCGGTGCTGGCCGCCCTCGCGGACGAGATCGGCGTGGTCGCCTCGCTCGGGGTGGAGGTGGCCATCGTGATCGGCGGCGGGAACATCTTCCGGGGCATCGCGGCCAGCGCCACCGGCATGGAGCGGGCCTCGGCCGACTACATGGGGATGCTGGCCACGATGCTCAACGCGCTGGCCCTGCAAAACGCCCTGGAGCGCAAGGGCATCACCACCCGCGTGCAGTCCGCGATCGAGATGCGGCAGCTGGCGGAGGGCTACATCCGCCGGCGGGCCATCCGCCACCTGGAGAAAAAGCGGGTCGTCATCTTCGCCGGCGGGACGGGCAACCCCTATTTCTCCACCGACACCGCCGCCGTGCTCCGCGCGATGGAGATCGGCGCGGACGTGATCATGAAGGGCACGAAGGTGGACGGGATCTACGAGGCGGACCCCGTGACCCACCCGACGGCCAAGATGTTCGCCGAACTGCCGTTCCTGTCCATCATCAACCAGAACCTGAAGGTCATGGATTCGACCGCCATCACGCTCTGTATGGACAACAACCTTCCCCTGATCGTCTTTAACCTCAAGTCACCGGGCAACCTCACCCGCGTGGTGCAAGGCGACAAGATCGGCACCCTGGTGACTGCAGCCAGCCGATGAGGCTGAAGGGGTACTGCCATGGCCGGCGCGACCAAGCAAAAAGTGATTGAACGGATGGAAGCCGCGGTGGAACACCTGAAGCGGGAGCTGGGCAGCCTGCGGACCGGCCGCGCCTCCCTCGCCCTGTTGGACGGCATCAAGGTCGATTACTACGGGACCCCCACCCCGCTCAAGCAGGTCGCCAACCTGGGGGTGCCGGAAAGCCGCCTGATCACGGTGCAGCCCTGGGAACCCGCCCTGATCAAGGAAATCGAGAAGGCGCTGCAGGCGTCCGGGCTCGGCCTCACGCCCTCCAACGACGGCAAGATCATCCGCATTCCGATCCCGCCCCTGACCGAGGAACGGCGGAAAGACCTCATCAAGCTCTGCAAGAAGCACGGAGAAGAAAGCAAGGTGGTCCTGCGAACCGTCCGCCGGGACGGGAACGAAGAGCTCAAGCACCTTCACAAGGAGAGCAAGCTCACCGAGGACGACCTGCGCAAGGCGGAAGCCGAGATCCAGAAACTCACCGACCAGTATGTCCAGAAGATCGACCAGGTCCTCAAGAAGAAGGAGGAGGAAATCCTGGAAATCTAACGTGCCTGACCGGATTTCCACGACCAGCTTGCCTTCCCCGCTCCACGAGTCCCCGACTGTTGCCGCGATCGACCTGGCGGCCCTCGCCCACAATCTGGCCGTCGCTCGCCGGTGCATCCCCGCTTCCTGTGATATCCTCGCCGTGGTCAAAGCCAATGCGTACGGGCATGGCGCGCTGGAGGTGTCGAGGCGGCTGCTCCGGCTCGGCGTTTCCCGGCTGGGGGTGGCCACCGTCCAGGAGGGGGTCGCGCTTCGCGAGGCCGGACTCCGGACGCCGGTCCTGGTCATGGGCGCGGCGCTGCCGGAGCAACTGCCGGATCTCCTCGCCGCCGGACTCACGCCGGTGGTGCATACTCATGAGATCGCCGACCGGCTCGCCACGCTGGCCCGGTCACTGCCGGAACCCTATCCCGTGCACATCAAGGTGGACACAGGCATGGGGCGCCTGGGGCTCACGCCGGATCAAATCCTGCCTCTGCTCCATTCGCCTTGTTTCAAGGGCCCGCTGAAGGCCGAGGGCCTCATGACCCACCTCGCCGACGCGGACGCCCCTGATCCGGACTACACCAGGACCCAGATCGCGCGCTTCCGCTCGGTGGTCGGCCAAGCGGAGGCGGCCGGGCTGCCGATCCCCCTCCTCCACGTCGCAAACAGCGCGGCCATCCTCTGCTACCCCTCGGCGCATTTCAACGTGGTCCGGCCGGGCCTCATGCTCTACGGCTACCACACGAACAGATCCGGGGCCAACCAGCCTGATCTGAAGCCGGTCCTGACCCTGAGCACGAAGGTGGTGCAGATTCGGAGTCTGGGCTCCGGGGAAAGCGTCAGCTACAACCGGGCGTACAGAACGTCCCGCCCGTCCCGGATCGCCGTCCTGCCGATCGGCTATGCGGACGGATACAGCCGGTTGCTCTCCAACCGGGGGCAGGTCCTGATCAAGGGCCGGCGCGCCCGCATCGTCGGGCGGGTCTGTATGGACATGACCCTGGTGGACGTGACGGACATCCCGGACGTCGCGACGGGGGACGAGGCGGTCCTGATCGGACGGCAGGGTGAGGAGCGGATTTCGGCGGTCGAGGTCGCCGGCTGGCTGGAGACGATTCCTTACGAAGTGCTCTGCACGATCGGCCCCCGCGTGCCCCGCGTCTATCGGTGACCGCCGGCGATGAACGGCGCGCTTCTCTCTATGGCCGCGCCGTTGTTCTCGCCGGACACATCCCCTATAATGAAACGGCCTCGTCGGCCCATGAATCTCGTGGACGGCCACATCGCGTGACAACCGCCTCGTTCGACATCAAATCCAGGTTGATCGGCTACGTGCTCGTGGTGCAGGAGTTCACCTTCCTCTGCGCCCAGACGATTTCCGGTCTGCTGCGCCCACCCTGGTATGTCCGCGACATGATCCTCCAGCTCGACCGCATCGGGGTCGGGTCCCTCTTCATCGTCGTGCTGACCGGGCTCTTCACCGGCATGGTGCTGGCGCTCCAGGGCGCCGTGCAATTGGAACCCTACGGGGCCACGATCTACGTCTCGCGACTCATCAGCGAAAGCGTGGTCAGGGAACTGGGGCCGGTCCTGGCCGCGCTCATGATCGCCGGGCGCGTGGGCACCGGCATCGCCTCCGAAATCGCGTCGATGAAGGTGACCGAACAGATCGACGCGCTGCGGGCCGAGGGCACCGACCCGATCCAGAAACTGGCGGCGACGAGGCTGATCGCCTGCATCCTGATGATCCCGATCCTGACCATCATCACCGATTGCATCGCGATCCTGGGAGGCTGGCTGGTGGCCCGCCTCTATCTGGCCATCGACTCCTATTTCTACTGGACCTGGGCGTTCGAGGCCGTGCAGATCGACGACCTGGTCCTGGGCCTCGTGAAGCCCCTGGTTTTCGCCTTCATCATCGCGATGGTCAGTTGCCACGTCGGATTCCACACGAAAGGCGGCACGGCGGGCGTGGGCACGTCGACGACCCAATCCATGGTGTCGTCGTCGATCCTGATCCTGGCCACCGACTTTTTTCTGACCAAGCTCTTCATGGCGTTCAATTAGGGACCGGCAGTATGATCGCGTTCGACAAAGTCTGGCTCACCTTGGGCGGCCGGCTGATCCTCAAAGACATCTCGCTGGATATCCAGCCCGGCGAGACGAAGGTGATCTTGGGCGGGAGCGGCTCGGGCAAGACCACCGTGCTCCGCCTGGCGCTGGGCCTGTACCGGCCGGACCGGGGTTCCATCCGCATCGACGGCCGGGAGATCACCGCCCTCCGCGAGCGCGATCTCTTCGAGATCAGGCAAAAGATGGCGATGGTCTTTCAGGACGCCGCCCTGTTCGACTCCTTGACCGTCCAGGAAAACGTGGGGTACCGTCTCTGGGAACATGATCTGGTGCCGGACGGGCAGGCCGAGCAGGTCGTATGGGAAAGCCTCCGGTTCGTCGGGCTCGAAGATACGGTGGGCAAGATGCCGGCGCAGCTCAGCGGAGGGATGCGCAAGCGGGTGGGCATCGCACGGGCCCTGGCGAGCGGGGCCAACATCCTGCTCTACGACGAGCCGACCGCCGGGCTGGACCCGATCAACACCTGCATGATCAGCCGCTTGATCCAGCGGCTCAAGGCCAAGGGAGTCACGCAAGTCGTGGTCACCCACGACCTCCAGACCGCCTACGAGGTGGCGGATCGGCTCATCCTGATCTCGAAAGGCCGCATGCACTTCGACGGCACGCTGGACGAGCTCCGGGAATCCGACGACCCGGCCATCCGCGAGTTCCTGGATCCGCGCAGCCTGCCGTCGGAATGGTGCCCGCGGCCGAAGCCGGACAACGACGTGGTCGGCAAGCAGGACGATCCGCTATGATGGCCCCAGGGAGGCGCGCATGAGCCGACAGGGACAGCTCGCATGGTCGCAGGTCAAAGTGGGGCTGCTCGTGGTGACGGCCCTGGCCATCCTGGTGATCATGATCATGAACCTGGAACAGGGCATGGGGCTGCTCAGCAGCCAGACGAAGTTCCGCGCCGTCGTGCCCCACACCCAGGGGCTCAAGGTCGGCGGACCGGTCCGGATGAACGGCGTGGACATCGGCAACGTCCATCAGATCGCCATCGCGCAGGATCAGCCGAAGGTGGAGATCACCTTCACGGTCAAGAAGAGCGTGGCCCAGCACATCCGGGAAGACGCCACGGTGAACATCCGGCCGATGGGGTTGCTGGGCGACAAGTTCCTGGAGGTGCTGCCCGGGACCCCCGCCAAACCCTCGCTCCCCCCCGACAGCCTGCTGGTCGGACAGGCGGAAGCCGACCTGACCAGCGTCGCCACCGACGCCACCGCCACCATCGAGAACGTGAATACGGCGATCAAGGAAATGCAGCAGATCCTCCTCAGCATCAGCCAGGGACAAGGCACGGCCGGCAAGCTGCTCTCCGACCCGACCTTGTACAACCAGTCCAAGCAGGTGCTGGACAATCTGGGCGCCGTCTCCGAGAAGAGCCTCAAGCTGCTGGACAAGGTGGACCACGGCGACGGGACGATCGGCCGGCTCGTCACGGACAAGGAACTCTATACCCGTGCCAACCAGGCGGTGAAGGAACTCACGGCGCTGGCCACGAAGCTGAACGATCAGAACGGGACCCTGGTGAAGCTGGCCGACCCGACCCTCTACAAACGGCTGGAGAGTTTCACCACGCGCGGGGAGCAACTGCTGGCCAAAGTCGAAAGCGGCCAAGGGACGATGGGGAAGCTGGTGACGCAGGACGAACTCTATCAGCGGGCCGACAAGCTGCTGACCGAAGTGGAAGAATTGGTCGCGGAAGTGAAGAAGAACCCCACCAAGTACTTCAAGTTCTCGGTGTTCTGAACGCCTGCCACGACTTTAGACACCACCGTTAGGACGCTCCGAACCGATCAAGGTTCAATGGGGCCACGGCAACGATCCGCTTGAAGTCGCTATCCACGCTCCACAGCGAAAGACCGTAATCGATAGCTGTTGCGGCGATAAGGAGGTCTGACAGCGGAACAGTTTGACATTTTCTGGCAAGTTGGTGCCCCAAGCGGGCTGCGTGCTCCCACGTGCGATCCGTCACCGGGGCTTGTTCCAAGGCCGCAAGTTGCTCGTTCAGACTTGCCCATCGTTCAGGAGTCTTCACGCCGATCAGGAGTTCAGCCCGGATCGGCCAACAAACCCACACTGATCCGGCCACGAGCAATTCCGCAAGGCGGTCCTTCAGGGCCTCCTGTCCCTTTCGGTCTGCACGAATCCAAACACTGGTATCGACGAGTCTGGGTGTCAGATCAGCGGCGGGCATGCGTGCGGCGGCGGCGAAGCAGCTCGGCCTCGGTGGTTTCAAAGATGCCGGTGCCGAGCGCGTCAGCCAAAGCTTTGCGATGAGCCGACTTCACAAGTTCGTCGAGGGCCTTGGCAAGGGTTTCCCGCTTGGTTCGCGAGCGCGTCAACCGCATGGCTCTCGTCAGAACCCGGTCATCGATTGTCACGGAGAG
>CAZKHY010000101.1:4820-13172 GCA_964552455.1 uncultured Nitrospira sp. | reverse complement strand
TTCCTATGAAGGAGAAACAATGGACGTCGAGATCGGCTCAAACCTCTATCGCAATACGGACGGCACGGTGGAAATCGAAGGGGTGCCGCAGATCGCGCTGACTCTCAGGGGCCAGACAGGCCCGCTGCTGATCAATTTCGTCCAGTTCGATCAGGCTGGACGGGTGATCGTCAAGGTGGTGGACAGCGCGATGGCGTTCAATGAACGCCGGGCTCATGATCTGACGACGACGCCGACCAGTTTCTTGCTCAAAAATAGAGAGTCAGGTCAGGTGGTTCTTCAGATCGAGCTTAAGGAGGCGGGGCGTGTCTTGTTTCGCCAGGGGAGCTTCCTGACGATGAAAGGGCATCTGCTGGAAATCTCGCCGACCGAGTGGCGCGTCGAGAAACGTCGGATGAGCGGAAAAGAAAGCGACCTGCAGGGCAAAGCCGTGGCGATCGGGTAGGAACTGCCGGGCGGAGACGACGAGGGCCGCCGGCCCTCGAGTCGTGCCGTCGTTTCCTCTGCGGAGGCTTACGGAGTCTCGATGGTGATGCGGCGAGGCTTGGCTTCCTCCCGCTTGGGAAGCTCGATGACGAGGATGCCGTCCTTGTAGGTCGCCTGGACCCGGCTCGTATCCACGTTGGTGGGCAACCGGAACGACCGTGAGAAGGTTCCCCCGCCGATCTCCCGTGTGAAATAGGTTCTCTCCGCCTCCGGCGCCTCCTCTTTTCGCTCGCCCTTCAGCGTCAAGACCCCGTCTTCCACCACGATCTCGATGTCCTTCCGATCCATCCCCGGCAGCGCCGCCTGCACCCAGAAGCCCCGCTCATCTTCAAAAGTGTCGCACGCCGGCGCCCAGGCCCTCGGCTTTCCGCCCACCGAGCGGAGGGCGTCGTTGAAAAACTTGTCAATTTGAACGTCCAGCGGAGTATAGGTCGTCACCATCATCGGTCCCTCCTTTCAATATGCTTCCAGCGTTGACCTCCGACGAAACCGGAGATCTCGCGGGTTCGCCAATGACACCCACGAGATAAGCTTCCGGTCGTCGCAGTCAAGCCCCCGGCAATCCAACGACGTGGGCCGATCACGTGGGCTGGGCTTCTACCGTGGGCACGACCAGGATCCGACCGTCCTTGCCGTCCACCGTGGCTTGGTCTCCGTCCTTGAGCTCGCCTTTGACCAGCAGGCGGGCGATCGGGGTCTCGATGTCCTGCTGGATGAGCCGCTTGAGCGGACGGGCGCCGTAGACCGGATCGTATCCCCTTGCAGCCAGGTCGGCGAGGGCGGCCGGCGTCAGCACCAAGGGGATCCGCCGCTCCGCCAGCCGCTGCCGCAGCCGGCCCAGTTGAATCTCCACGATCTTTTGCAACTGCTCGACGGCCAGCGGATGGAACACGACGGTCTCATCCACCCGGTTCAGGAACTCGGGCCGGAAATGATGCCGCAGATCGGTCATTACCAGCTTCCGCAACTCGTCGTACGACACGCGCCGCTGCTGCGCTTCCAGAATGTCCTGGCTGCCGATGTTGGAGGTCATGATCAGGACCGTGTTCTTGAAGTCCACGGTGCGTCCCTGGGAATCCGTCAGCCGTCCGTCGTCCAGGACTTGCAGGAGCACGTTGAAGACGTCGTGATGCGCCTTTTCGATCTCATCGAACAGGATGACCGCGAAGGGGCGTCGTCGGACGGCCTCGGTCAGTTGCCCGCCTTCCTCATAGCCGACGTAGCCGGGCGGCGCGCCGATCAGCCTGGCCACCGTATGTTTCTCCATGTATTCGGACATGTCGATCCGGATCAGGTTGGCTTCGTCGTCGAAGAGGGTCGCCGCCAGCGCGCGCGCCAGCTCGGTCTTGCCGACCCCCGTCGGTCCCAAGAATAAAAAGGAGCCGATCGGCCGGTTCGGGTCCTTGATGCCGGAGCGGGCCCGGAGCACGGCGTCCGCCACCGCCCGCACCGCTTCATCCTGCCCGACCACCCGCTGATGAAGCAGTTCTTCCAGCCGCAACAGCTTTTCGATCTCGCCTTCCATCAGGCGCGTGACCGGGATTCCGGTCCAGCGGCTGACCACCAGCGCGATGTCCTCTTCGTCCACTTCCTCCTTCAGGAGCCGGCTCTCCCCCTGCTTCTTGACCAGGGACTGCTGCTCGATGGTCAGTTCCCGTTCCAGTCTGGGCAATTCCCCGTACCGCAGTTCGGCGACGCGGTTGAGGTCGTAAGCCCGCTCGGCCCGCTCGATCTGGTGCTTGACCTCCTCGATCTGCTGGCGCAGCTTGCGCAGCCGGCTGACGGAGGCTTTTTCGGTTTCCCATCGGGTCTTCAGCGCATCCAGATCCCGCTTGTGCTCGGCCAGTTCCTGCTCCAGGGTCTCCAGGCGCGCGCGGCTGCCGGGGTCCGTTTCTTTGCGCAGCGCCTCCCGCTCGATCTCGAGCTGCATGACCTTGCGCGAGACTTCGTCCATCTCGGCCGGCAGACTGTCGATCTCCGTCCGCAGCCGGGCCGCCGCCTCGTCCACCAGGTCGATGGCCTTGTCGGGCAGGAACCGGTCGGCGATGTAGCGGTGGGAGAGCTTGGCCGCCGCCACCAGCGCCGCATCCTTGATCCGCACCCCGTGGTGGACTTCATAGCGTTCCTTCAGGCCGCGCAGGATCGAGATCGTATCTTCCACCGACGGCTGGTCCACCAGCACGGGCTGGAAGCGTCGCTCCAGCGCCGCGTCTTTTTCGATGTGCTTGTGATATTCGTCCAGCGTGGTGGCCCCGATCAGGTGCAGCTCGCCTCGGGCCAGCATCGGCTTGAGGAGGTTGGCCGCGTCCATGGCTCCTTCGGCCGCCCCGGCCCCCACCACCGTGTGCAGCTCATCGATGAACAACAGGATTTGCCCGTGGGCCTCCTGGATCTCCTTGAGAACCGCCTTGAGCCGCTCTTCGAATTCGCCTCGGTACTTGGCGCCGGCCACCAGGGCGCCCATGTCCAGCACGATCAGCCGCTTCTGTTTCAACCCTTCCGGTACATCCCCCTTGACGATGCGCTGCGCGAGTCCTTCCACGATCGCGGTCTTTCCGACGCCCGGTTCGCCGATCAGCACGGGGTTGTTCTTCGTGCGCCGGGACAGGATCTGGATCACGCGCCGGATTTCTTCGTCCCGCCCGATCACCGGGTCCAGCTTGCCTTGTCCCGCCAGCCTCGTCAGGTCGCGGCCGTACTTCTCCAAGGATTGATAGGTGCTTTCCGGGTCCTGACTGGTGACGCGCTGGTGGCCGCGGACTTGTTGAAGCGACGCGAGCAGCCGGTCGCGGGTCAGACCCAGTCGGCGGAAGACGCCGCCCTCGTTCACCATGGCCAGCAGGACATGCTCCACGCTCAGGTACTCGTCCTTGAGTCCCTGCATTTCCTGCTCTGCGCTGGTGAGGACTTGGGAGAGGCGGGAGGTGATGTGGAGCTGGCCCGGCGTGGCGCCGCCTCCTTGCACCTGCGGCAGCTTGGCCAACACCTGCTCGGTTGCGCTCCGTATGGCCGCCACGGAGAGCCCGGCCTGTTCGAGCAGGGGCCCGGTCAGACCTCCTTCCTGCTCCAGCAGCGCCAGAAGCAGATGCTCGACATCGATGCCCTGGTGGCTCCGCCGCATGGCGTGCGCGGAGGCAGACTGGAGCGCCTCCTGGAGTTTCAGCGTCATCCGGTTCATATCCATGAAAATCCTCCCTTGGACTCCTGCTGTTCAAGATTGAGCAATAATCATGCCCTTGGCCAAGTCAACGGACTTCAGGGGAGACGAGAAGAAAAAACCGCATAGGATGAAAAACTTAAGAGGGAGAAATTCTGATTCTGGCATCCACCGCCAGGCAGTCGGCCGGCTCGGGAAAGGCCAGGAACGGGTTGATGTCCAACTCAACGATCTCCGGCACGTCAACCGCCAGTTGCGACAGGCGGAGCAGCATCTCTTGCAGGAAGTCCAGCGCAACCGGCTGCTGCCCAGGCAGCCCTTTCAGGAGGGGGTAGGCCTTGATGCCGGCGATCATCTCCCGGGCTTCGAGGTCGGTGATCGGGGCGAAGCGGAACACGACATCCTTCAAGGTCTCGACGAAGGTGCCGCCCAAGCCGAACATGAGCACCGGTCCGATCCTGGGGGCCCGGCTGATTCCCATGATGACCTCCCGGCCTCCCGCCAGCATCGGCTGCACGAGGAAGCCATAGCGGTCGGGCGGGAATCCCTGGGCGGCCAGCCTCGCCTCGAGCTGATCGAGCCGGTTGGTGAGTTCCTCTTCGGTGCGGATGTCCACGAGGACGCCGCCCACCCGCGCCTTGTGGACGATCGCAGGGGCAGACACTTTCACGACGACCGGGTAGCCGATGCTGCCGACGGCGGCCGGCAGCTCGTGACGGGTCCGGACCGAGAGGGAGCGGACCAGCGGGATGTGGCTGGCCTCCAGCAGGGCGGCGATTTCCGCTTCGGTCAGCCAGTCGCGCTGGTCGCGTCGCGCCGCCGCCACGATCGGCAAGGCAGCGGGACGGGCGGAAGGGAACGAGACCGTCCGGCCTGCGGGCTTGTCCCGCCAGGCCCGGTAGCGCAGCATGGCCGCCAGGGCGCGGGCCGCGGACTCGGGGAAGGCATAGGCCGGAATGTGGTGCCGTTGGAGCTCCTCGACGGCCCGCTCGACGGGTGTGAGCTGAACCGGGGAAGCCGGCTTGTCGGGGGCCTTGACCAGGCCCCTCGCCCCCATGAAGCAGCCTAAAATCGGCTTGGCCGGACGGGGCAGGCGGTCGGTCACTTCGCCCACCCGCATCGCCACCTTCGTGGCGTCGGTCATGACGGGCGGGACGAAGCACACGATCACCGCGTCGATGTTCCGGTCGGCGACGATCCGCGCCAGAGCTTGCCTGAAGGTCTCCTCCGTCGCAGAGGCGATCATGTCGACCGGGTTGCCGGTGGATGCCTCGCCCGGCAGGAGGTTCGCCAAAAACGTCTGGGTGTCCGGCGAGAGGGGCGGGACCTGCAGGCCCAGCAGTTCGCAGGCATCAGCCAGCATGATGCCGGGCCCGCCGGCATTGGTCAGGATGGCCACGCGGGGACCGAGCGGGAGCGGCTGGTGGGCGAAGGCCAGGGCGAAGTCGAACCATTCCTCCACGGTCTCGGCCCGGATCACCCCGCATTGGTGAAAGAGGGCCTCGAAGAGCGTATCCTCGCCGGCCAACGCCCCCGTGTGGGAGGAGGCGGCCCTGGTGCCCGCCGCCGTGCGGCCGGACTTCACCACGATGATGGGTTTCCGCTTGCCGATGCGGCTGGCCAGCTCGCGGAACCGCACGGGGTTGCCGAAACTTTCGATGTACATCAGGATCAGCCGGATGGCCGGGTCCCGCTCCCAATATTCCAGCAGATCGTTGCCCGAGACGTCCGCCTTGTTGCCGGTGCTGACGAACATGGCGATGCCGAGGTTGAGCGACCGGGCGAGGTCCAGGATCGTCAGGCCGAGCGCGCCGCTCTGCGAGATGACCCCGATTGATCCCTGCGGGGGTGTCACGATCGAAAAGGTGGCGTTCATGCGGACCGCGGGGTCCGTGTTCAGGACCCCCATGCAGTTGGGGCCGATCATCCTCATGCCGGCTTGCTTGACCAGCGCCAACAACCGCTGCTCCCGTTCGGTTCCCTCGGTCCCCACCTCCTTGAAGCCGGAGGTGATGACCACCAGGCCCTTGACCTTGGCCCGCTCGCAATCCTGCACGACCGCTTCCACGTGCCGATAGGGGACGACGATAATGGCCAGATCGACCGGGCCCGGACAATCCGTCACGGTGGCGTAGGTTCTGGTCCCGTTGATCTCGGCCGCGGAGGGATTGACGGGATAGAGGGGGCCGGTGAAGCCGAAGGACTGCAGGCGCTCGAAGACCACGCGGCCGATGGCGCCGGGCTTGCGGGAGACGCCCACCACGGCGATGGACTGCGGGCGGAGCAGGGCATCCAGAGGATGGGCCATCGTGATCGCTCAGGACTCTTGTCGGGTGGAGGCCGTGTCAGGTCCGCCGCCGGCCGGCCTCTGCTCCAGCGCCGCCACGCGTCGCTCGACGCGCCGGAGCCTCCGGATGGTCAGGATCGTCAGGACCGCCAGAGAGAGGACCAGGAGGGTCAGGACCGCGACGAGACCCAGGAGCTCGTGGGGCATCATCGCCTGACCGCTTAGTTCGCCCGCATGACCCGCATAGGCCGTCGCCATCGGAACACCTGCGCTCAGCGACCGTCGTCCGTTGGTTATAGAGGAGTGGGAGAATCGGGTCAAGCGGGCGCGGGGACATCTTGACCGGAGCCGCCGCTCCAGACTATTGTCCGTGCGGGACCCTTGCACCGGAGCAACGTCGGCACGCTGGAGGCCTGATCGGTGACGGATGCTCGCCCGTTTGCAGTCGTGACCGGCGCCTCCCGTGGAATCGGCGCGGCCTACGCGCGGGCCTTGGCCGCCGGGAATTTCGACATGTTGCTGGTGGCGCGAGACCGGCTGCGGCTGGACGCCCTGGTTTCCGAGCTCGCCGGACGGCATCCCGTCACCGTGGACCGTATGGTGCTTGATCTGGCCGAGCCCGACGCATCCCATCGGCTCTTTGCGGCCGCGCGGGAGCGCCGCCCGGCGGTGGATCTGCTGATCAACAATGCCGGCTTCGGGCTCTTCGGGGACTTTGCGAACCTGCCGATGGCGCGCATTCAGGCGATGCTCAGGCTGCATGTGAACACCGTCGTGGAGACCATCCGCTTGTTCCTGCCCGGCATGATCGACCGGCGCGCCGGAGGAATCATCAACGTCGCTTCGACGGCGGGCTTCATGCCGATCGCCTATATCGCCGAATATGCCGCCACGAAAACGTTCCTCATTGCGTTCTCGCAGGCCTTGGCCGAGGAGGTCCGATCATCGGGCGTGAAGGTCCAGGCCTGTTGCCCCGGCTCGACGGTGACCGAGTTCCACCGGACCGCCGGGTTTCAGCCGCGCAATCCGTTCGCGGCGCAGACCGCCGAGGCGGTCGTCGCCGCCTCCCTGGCCGCCTTGGAGCAAGGTCCCGTGGTGGTGGCCACCAATTGGAGCGGCCGGCTGGTCGACCGGCTCGGCCGCTGGGTTCCCAGGGGCCTGCTTGCGCGGGGAGCAGCCTGGTGGATGAGACGTTCGAAAAAGGAAGCTGACAAATGACAAGCGGGCAAGCTGACAAGCGGGGAGCTGGCGCATGACCGGGATCATCCGTGCCACGATCGAACTGTACCGGAGCGCGCTGCGTGCGACCGTCCAGTCCTTCATTCGGAGCTGGATGATCGCGGTTGCCGTGGTCCTGTTCGCCGGCTTGATGGTGGCGGCCACGACGATCGCGGCCCCGTTGGGCCTCCTCGGCGGGTTTATGCTGGGAGCGGTCAACGCGCTGCTGATCGGCTCGACCTTGCACCTGATCGAGCAGGCGGTCAGGGGCGCCAGGCACCTGGCTTTTCACGACATCTGGGACAGTGTCGGGCAGTATTTCTGGGACGTGATCGGCCTGGGCTTCGTCCTCTGGGTCCCGATGATGCTGCTGGAAAAAGGCATGACGGCCAATCCCAACGGGCCGTTTCTGGCCGCGGCGATTTTTCTGCTGCTCTTCATCCTGCTGAACCCGGCGCCGGAGGTCATCTATCAGGTGCGCCACGATTCCCCCCTGGACGTGATCCGGGAAAGTTATGAATTCGTGATCGAGAACTGGATCGAGTGGTTCCTGCCGCTCGCGATCATCGTGGCCCCCCTGGGCCTCTCGTTTTTTTTCGGCATTTCGGGACGCCTGGGCCGCGGGGCCGGGCTGGACTTTTTCCAGGTGCTGATTCTGCCGTTCACGCTGCTCACGGCCTGGTTGGGGTACCTCGGCCTGCCCGATGCGGTCGGCTCCGGCCTGGTCGTCGTGCTCACCCCGCCGGTGGCGGTGGCGATGCTGATCTTCCGCGGCCATCTCTTTGCGGCGTTGCACGGCTCTTCCCGCCGTCAACGGCAGTTTCAAGGGAGGGCGATGGGGGAGGGGTGAGACGTGAAGCGTTATTCGTGAAGCGTGAAGCGCAAGACGAACGACGCTCCACGTATTTTGCGCCGGCGCCTGTCCCCATCCGACGTTCAGATCTCAGCGACCGGAGCGGCTTGTTCCCCCTCGCAGACCGTACAGGTTCTCCCCGGCACGCCTTCGCTGGGCCGTGCGGGGCCGAGGGCGAATTTGGAGTCCAGGGCGACGACCTCCGTGCCCTGGAAGGCCCAGAGCCGGCGGCAACTCGGGCAACAATACCACTGGGTATAAGCCGGCCATTCCCGATCACGCGTCGCCATGTGCCCGTGCGCTCCTTTCACCGGACAGGATTATACCGCAGGGGTCGCATCGGTCGAAAGG
>CAZKHY010000101.1:0-4720 GCA_964552455.1 uncultured Nitrospira sp. | reverse complement strand
AAGGTCAGCGGGGTTGCGGAGGCTTGGTGGAAACGGGCCAGTCGACGAGGAGCGCGTGGCCGCTGATCGTCCAGTCGGAGCATCCCATCGGGGTCAGGATGATGCTGAACAGGATGTTCCCTATCGGTTCGGTCGCCGTCACCTGCGTTGCCGCGTTGGCCCCCATCTTGGGGAGTTCCTGCTGGAGCGTCTCGTAAACAAGGTGTCGGTCCGCCAGGCGTGTGGAGTAGTTCCCGCAGCTCGAGGCTTCGAAAGCAAACGGCTTGATCGGGGTCACCTTGCCGGCTTCGCGGGCTAATTGCACCTCGGCTTGCGAAAAGTCTTCGGAGTAGAACCCTTGACCCCGACGGTAGGCGTCGGAAGGCGCGCAAGCGGCCAGCAGCCCGATCGCGAACGCGAGAGAGACGGTGAGGGCGCGGCTTGTCAATTGTTCGATCACCGGCGATCCCTTCGCGCTTGAACCAGGCAGCGGGATGATACAGGAAAGCGGGGGTTCGCTCAAGGTATGAGCGATGAGCGTGAACCGGGCGGGGCATCATTCCGGCCGCGGCTTGCCGGAGTCCAGCAGCTCGCGCACCTTGCGGACCAGCGCTTCAGGCGGAATCGGTTTGTTGATGACGGCCGAGCCTTCGTTCAGCCGCCCTTGCTGAAGGATCACGTCATCCGTGTAGCCGGTCAGGTAGAGCACCTTCATTTGCGGATGGGAACGCAGCAAGCGGTCCGCCAGCTCGCGGACGTTGACGTGGGGCATCACGACGTCGGTCAGCAGAAGATGAATCGGCCCCCTGTGCCGGGTGCTGAGCCTGAGGGCCTCGGCGCCGTGCCGGGCCTCCAAGACGCGATAGCCGGCTTCCTCCAGGGTCTCGCGCACCAGCGTCCTGACCGCTTCTTCGTTCTCGACCAGCAGAACGGTTTCTGATCCCCCGGCAGGCTCCCTTGCCGGTTCCACTTCGTGGGCTGTGGCGGGAACGCCCGCGATCCGCGGGAGGTAGAGCGTAAAGGTCGTGCCCTGTCCCGGCGCGCTCCGGACCGAGATGGCCCCGCCGCTTTGCTTGACGATGCCGTAGACACTGGCCAGCCCCAGCCCCGTCCCCTTGCCCCGGTCCTTCGTGGTAAAAAAGGGCTCGAAGATGCGGGCCTGGGTTTCCTCGTCCATGCCATGCCCCGTATCGCTTACCGCCAGCGTGACGTAGGAACCGGGGGGGACATCGCCAAACGCGTTGGCGCGCGCCTCGTCGATTTCGAGGTCGCCCGTTTTCACGGTCAGCGTTCCCCCCTCCGGCATGGCGTCACGGGCGTTCACGACCAGGTTCATGATGACCTGCTCGATCTGTCCCTGGTCGGCTTTCACGCAGCCAAGGCCCAGGTCAAGCGCGGTGGTCAGTTCGATGTGTTCCCCGATCAGCCGCTGGAGCATCTCGCTCATGGAGGTCACGCTGTCGTTCAGATTGAGCACCTTCGGCTCGAGCACCTGCCGTCGGCTGAACGCCAACAGTTGGTGGGTCAGGGTTGCGGCCCGATTGCCGGCCTTTTTAATTTCCAAAGGGTAGCGGCGCAGCGGGCTCGTTTCCTCCAGTTGACGCAACAAGGCCGCGCTGTATCCGATCATCACCATCAAAAGATTGTTGAAATCGTGCGCGATCCCTCCGGCCAACAGGCCGATCGCTTCCATCTTCTGAGACTGACGCAGGCGCTCCTCACTGACCTTCAGCGCCTCCTCCGCCCGCTTGCGCTCGGTAATGTCCGCAAAGGTCACGACGGCCCCTCTGATCCGGCCTTCTTCAAGGATCGGATGGGCCGAATACTCGACGGGGAACGATGTGCCGTCCCGCCGCCACAGAATTTCCTTGTCAAACCGGCATCCCTGTCCGTTCAGGCCGGCGTGAACGATCGGGCATTCTTCAATCGGGTAGGGGGAGCCGTCGGTTCGCGTATGGTGAACCAGGCGGTGAAGGTTCCGTCCGATCAGCTCGTCCGGCTGAAATCCCAGGAGGGCTGCTCCGGCCTTGTTGATAAACGTGCACCGTGCCTCCGTGTCAATCCCGAAGATGCCTTCGCCGGTGGACTCCAGGAGCAAGAGCCGGTCTTGGAGCAACCTGGTGCGATCCTGCTCGGCCCGCTTCAGCGCGGTGATGTCCTCGATGACGAGAATAACCTCGCCCGTCGCGTGCAGGCTGCGGGCGACGAGACGGCAGGCAGTCATGCTGGTGCCCGGTATCTGGCACTCTCGCTCCTGGAAGGTCGTCGTTGCGCTCGTGCGCACAGCGCGCAGCAGTTCCGAAAGGCCTTCAATCCGCAGGAGCGTCTGAATCGGCTGCCCGATCGCGTCCGTTTCGTTCCGCCGGACCAGTTCGCAGAAAAGACGGTTGGCGAAGCGGACGGTATCGTGTTCGTCCAGGCGCACGACCGAGAGCGGCAGGGCGGCCATCGTGGTGCGGTATTGGACCTCGGCCGCCCGGATCTGGTTCAGGAAGTAGCCGGTTTCGATGGCGACCCCCGCCTCGGCCGCCAGGGTCGCCATGACCTCCTCATCCGCGTCCGTGAACTCTTCTCCTCCGGCTTTCTCGGTCAGGTAGAGCCATCCGAAAATTCGCCCGTGCGCATGAATGGGAACGCCCAGGAGCGAGCGCATCAGAGGGTGGTGCGGAGGAAACCCGGTGAAGGCTGGGTGCTGGGTCAAGTCTTTCAGGCGAAGCACGCCGCTTTCCTGCGCCAAGAGTCCCAGCAGGCCCCTCCCGGTCGGCGGGGAACCGATGGCCTGCCGGGTCGCCTCATCCATTCCGATCGGGATGAACTGAACCAGGTGCTTGCCGGCATCGTCAAAGAGACCGAAAGCCCCATACCGGGCTCCGGTGATCCGCGTTGCGGTGTCAACGAGAAACTCAAGGAACCGGGCAAGGGCGAAGTCCTCAGTCGGCCCGGCGGTCTCCTGTTGCATGGCTTGGCCGACGGCGTGAAGCCCTTTGAGCCGCACGAGCTGGTCCGCCGAGGTGGCCCATTCCTTTTGCAGGCGTCCCGTCGTCCACAGGAGGAGCCCCAGCATCGGGGCGAACAAGCATGCCCCTACGATCCCCGCGTTGATCATGACGGCTCTGATCGGGCGGAGGATGTCGCTCCGGTCCATCCGCACAAGAATCCCCCAGTGAAACCCGGGAAATTCCCGGTAGCCCTCGGTCCTCGCGTAGCCCGTCACAACCGGGACCTGCCGGCGGGGGTGGAGTTCCTCGACAAAGCCCGGCTCCGCCGTCGTGCTCAGCAAGGCGGACGGCAGCCCTAATTGCTTGAGATTGACCTTCCCTTCCTCCCGCAGCAGGGAGTCGGCGACGAGCGTTCCGTCGTGGGTGAGGAATTGCCATTCGATCCTGCCCGCCGTGCTGCGCTGCTTCTGGAACGCGGATACCGTCCGTCCAAACACGTCTTCCAACTCGGAGAGCCCGATGCGCGTCGTCACCGTGCCGAGAAACTCCCCCCCGGCTCCTCTGATCGGGGCGGACATCTCGACGGCCCGGTCCCAGCCCGTTTCCGGGGAAAACGACACGTCCTGGAGGTGCACGCCCAGGCCGTCGCGCGTTGCCTGAAACCAGGTCGTGTCGCTCCGGTCCGTTCCCACGCTGGCCCGATCCGTGGCGGCCACAATGCGGCCTCCGGCATCGGTCACGCCGAGCCACCGGTAGAGCAGGTACCGCTCTCTCATCCGGTCGAGATATCGAGTCAGGGCGGCGGCATCGCGCATCTTGTCGGGAAAGGCGTCGGCCATCATCTGGGTGTCGCCGTACCGTTCGAACAGCACACGGTCCAGCAGGCCGGCAATGTCGGTGGCGAGCAACTCCAGGCTGTCCCCCGTCGTTTCAACCAGGCGGGACTCGAGGTAGTGGAGCGAGAGGCCCCCGATGCCCAGAGCTGTGGCGGTCATGAGGGCGATGAGGAATGGGAGCCACCGGTAGGCAGGCTTGTTCATATCGTCGTTGGAGTAAGGGGCGCTTGATCACGCCGTGGCAACGAAAGTTCTCGGCACTTGATCGGCCTCCCTCCGGCAGGACGAGGAGGGGGGAGGCGCGATATTGATCGAACGGATGGGCTACAGGGATGCCAGCTTGCTGCGCAACGCCAGCCGGATGAGGTCATTACGCCCCCTCACCGTCAGTTTGGAGCGAAGACGGTTAATATGGCCTTCGACGGTCCTGATGCTGAGGTGGATCGTGGCGGCGATGTCCTTGTTGGACAGCCCTTCTCCGACGAGCCTCAGGATCTGGCGTTCTCGTTGGGAGAGCCTGGCCAGGGAAGAGTCGTGCTTGACGTCCGGAGATCGCTCCCCTCGCGCTCCCGACTCCTCCGGATAGACAATGCCTTCTGCCGCGACGCTCCGCTCGGACCGGAGGGGATAGACCACGATACGACAGTCCCTGGGGGGCGCCCCCTGGCCACGGTGAACGGTCACTTTGCTCTGCCCGAACAAGTCCCCCGCAATTCCGCCGAGGATCCCCGATTCTATCTGGCAGACCCCGTGGGCATCGGCGGCAAGCTTCCCAAACGGACAGACCGGAATGTGAAAGGTAATGGCATCGGCGGCCGCTTCGTCCACGGAGCAGTCCCAGCTCCAGGGTTCCTTCATGCTCTCGATACAGTGGATATAGTCCTGTGGGGTGAAGGGCTTAGCGAGCCCCCGTGCTTCCTGATACCGACGGCTGACCTGCCGGCCCAGGCTGGCCCCGACCTGCCG
>CAZKHY010000100.1:0-13179 GCA_964552455.1 uncultured Nitrospira sp. | reverse complement strand
AAGATGGCTCATGCGTGGATTCTACTCCTTTGCAGAGGTTTTGAAATAACTTCTAATGGCTGATGGCGTGAAAGAGGATAGAGAAGAGGCAAGACCCGCAAGGAGGACCACTTTATTCTTCTCTTGTCGTGTCATTTCGGTGGTTGCGGAAACTGGACATACGGCTGCTTGGGCTCCTGATCCGGCGGAAGATAGGAGGGAGCTGGCTCACCTGCCGGTCCAAGGTGCTTGATAAACTTGTACATCGCCCGCAGGTCGCGCTCACTTATCGTGCGAAGCGTGAACCACGGCATGGGCGGGCGTGTTTGTAAGGTCCGGGCGACTTGCACCCATTGGTCTTCGG
The DNA here is from genome assembly GCA_964552455.1 of uncultured Nitrospira sp. Classification (GTDB taxonomy): domain Bacteria; phylum Nitrospirota; class Nitrospiria; order Nitrospirales; family Nitrospiraceae; genus VGXG01. The sequence continues at coordinate 12,836 of CAZKHY010000100.1, read as the reverse complement.
ACAGGGTTTGCATGTACAGCCGGAGATTGGTCGGATAGGTTGTACCCCACGGCCCGCGCCAGCCAAGCGTATCGCCCACGAGCCACTGGTTCTCATCCACCTTGCCCCCGGATGGGGCGTACCCCGGCGTGTGGCAATCGTTGCAGCCGCCTAATTTGACGAGGTACCGCCCCCGCTCGAGCACAGCCTGATCGGCCTTCTTGCCCTGTTTGGGCGATTGCTTGACAGGCTCGGCGGCATAGACGCCGTAGGACACAACCATGAGCATCGTCAGTACGGCGAGGCGAGCGAGCTTACCGGATAATGCCATAACAGACTCCTCCTTGTTCCACATCGATGCCGAACTATCTGCCCCTCGGAAAGCCGTGTCAAGCAGGCGGCCTTAGGGATTCGCCGGAGAAGCAGGTTGACGCTATATGCAGATAATTGTATATTGAGCCATGGCCGACAAGGCGCTCCTGTGGCTTGGGTCGAGCCGTGAGGATATCCGGGCCTTCCCAGAGGACGCCCGTCGGCTGGCAGGCTTTCAACTGCGCAGTGTGCAACATGGACTTGATCCGAGCGACTGGAAGCCCATGCCGTCCGTTGGACCGGGCGCGCGTGAGATACGTATTCACACTGCCCTTGAATACCGAGTAGTCTATATCGCCAAATTCGAGGAAGCTGTCTATGTGTTGCATGCCTTTGAGAAGCGGAGCCGCAAGACCCCGGACCGCGATCTCGACTTGGCTCGATCGAGGCTGCGACAGCTCCCGGTCCGGCGGCGAGGTCACGGGCAAGCGTGATGTGAGGTGAGCGATGAAGCTTAAGATTACGAGGTCTTCCGGCAACGTTTTCAGGGACCTGGGTTTCCCCGAAGAGGAGGCCGAACACCTCCGCGTGAGGGCTGACCTTCTCATTCAGATCCAAAAAGCGCTCAAGGCCAGAGGAATGAAGCAGGCTGAGGCTGCTAAAGTTCTTGGCGTGACACAGCCACGGATCAGTGACCTCATCAGGGGGCGCATCGACCTTTTCAGCATTGACAGCCTGATCGATATGCTCGCTCGGTTGGGGGTTCGAGTCAGGTTGGTGATTACCCCTTCTCGGAAGCGTCTCCGAGTCGCCTAACGTTCCGCATAACGCGCCCGAGGCAGCGGCGCGAAGCGACGCTGGCGAGGGGTCGCTGTTGATGCGGTTGTTAGCGCTCTATTTCCATTGAAACACCACATATGCCAGAGCGGCCAAGAGCATTGTGATGCTTCCGTAGGTTGGAAAAATCTCTCCAAACCCCGCTCCAGTCCCGCTCTCTTGAGCCGCAAGGAATCGTGCACGATACCAATCCGGCATTGAACGGAGTGCTACATCCGTAACGATGGTCGACGCCGGCACTGGAATGAAGAAGTCTACGAACCCACCAGTTCGCATTGGCTTGGGCTCGTATAAGACCTTGGTCCTCAACTCGTCTCTTGAGAGATGATCCGTCAACGCGATCATTAGCGCTTTCACTTGCAACGCCGCGATTCGGCGGTTCCGTAGCTGCCACCGCATAAAGACGTGCAAAAGGCACCAAACGAACACGACTAGAAGTACAAACCCCCAACCTAGATTGGCTACAGCCTCAGGGAATCGCGCGTTTACGTTAGTCGCCATCAGCGCACCGAACAAACTGGTCTCAACGAGAAAGATTGTGTTTGCCGCGTTCTCCTTTTGTTCGTGATAGCTCTGACGATCTCTCAAGAGCTCATATGCGAATTGCCTGTTTTCTTCATCGAGCATACAAATTTCCCCTGGCCGGACTGGGCCAGAGCGCTAACTATGGATTATCTGGTTCTGTATAAGAACCCGGATGGCTCAGACCGCAGTATAAGCTCCTGCCATTTTTCTAGCAATGGGACTGCATAAACTCGCCTGTGATATGACTTTCCCTCGGCCGCGCCTCGTTCAGCGGGGATCTGCGGGGATCTTATATGGTTCCGCATGAGACTCCGAGTCAGAGTCCGGGCCTCAGAGCGAGTCTACGGGACTTCGCACGCCTTTGCCGCCCCGGTTCAGCACGTGAGTATAGATCATCGTAGTCTTCACGTCCGTATGACCGAGTAGTTCCTGGATGGTTCGGATGTCATAGCCGTTCTCAAGTACGTGTGTCGCGAAGGAGTGGCGAAAGGTGTGACAGGTGGCATGCTTGGCGATTCCCGCTTTGCGGACGGCTTCCTTGACGGCCCGCTGAACGGCTGACTCATGGATGTGGTGGCGTCCCTCCGTGCCCGTCCGTCCGTTCACCCACCGATGGTCGGCGGGGAAGACGTATTGCCAGCGCCAGTCGGCAGCGGCGTTCGGATACTTGCGGTCCAGCGCATCGGGTAGAGGCACGCACTCCCATCCATCCTGTCTATCGCACTGGTGAATCGATCGGACCCGCTTCAGATGCTCAGCAAGCGGCGCTTTGACAGCCTGTGGAAGCAGAGAGATTCGATCCTTGTCTCCCTTGCCGCCTCGTACGGTGACTTGGTTTGCGTCGAAGTCCACGTCTTGTATGCGCAGGCGCAGACATTCCATGAGGCGGAGCCCGGCGCCGTACATGAGGCCCGCCATCATCCGATACTCGTCCTTCAACTCTCTGATCACGGCCCGCACTTCATCTCTTGTCATCACTACCGGTAGGTGACGAGGCTTGCGGGCTCGAATCAACCCCTCGAGTTTGCCAATCTCCCTACCCAGGACGAACCGGTAGAGAAATAGGATTGCACTCAGCGCCTGCGTTTGCGTGGAGGCACTCACCCGTTCCTTCATGGCTAGGTGGCTGAGGAAGGCGTTGATGTCCGCTTCAGCCATCTCCTCAGGAGGATGTGCATGATGAAGGATGAACCGCTTGATCCAATGACAGTAGGATTGCTCGGTCCGGCGGCTGTAGTGTCGGGAGCGCAAGGCGTTGCGCAGACAGTCCAAGAGCGTGGAGTGTAAAACCGCTGGCGGGAGCGGACGATCGTCTCGGTCTTGGACCGGAGGAAGACAAGGATCCACCTCGACCGGCTCGCCGGCGAAGAGGGTACGCAGATGGGTAAGCGCCCCTTCGGTGTGGGGAACCGTCCAATACCGCTCCTTGGAATCCCAGTGGCGACCGGCGACGGTCTTGATCTTGTCCACACGCTCGGGCGTGTAGGGCAGGAGGACAATCAGCCTTCCCGCCTTTGCTGGCTTGATCTGGATCGGTTCGGACTTCATGGCCTTCAATGGTCTCTCAGAAGGACTCCATCAAGATGGACACCAGAGGACACGGGCTTGCGAGCGACGAGATACGAGGAACGAGATACGTGATGCGCGGCGTCTTCGCTGCTCACCGCGGCTTCGCATATCCTTCCGCCTTGAGCACCTCCGCCACGTTGCGGCCGTCCACGTAGACATCGGCCACGGTCCTGCCGTACTTGTCCAGAGCCTCAGGCACGATCGTGACCGGCCCTTCGTGAAGAAGCAGTTCCAGGCGCTGCGTCGCCTCGAACCCACCGGACTCGGACTTCTCCGGAGTGTCAATCCCACGGATGCGAATCCGCTGGGCGCCGTAGGCGAAGGTGTCGCCGTCGATCAGACGGATCTTCCAACTGTCCAAGGTCTGTGACTGATGGCCCTGCGTGAGCGAGGGAAACCGGGTGAGCATCAGCCTCCGCCCATAGATCGCTTGCCAGGCGGCCCGCCGCCACGAGGCCTGTCCCCTGAGCCCGCTTCCTTGAGCGGTCCCCAACACCGCGCGGGCGTGAGCGAGGCCAGGCGGGCGGACTGAGCCCGGTGAAGTCCCGCCTACGACGGGAAGCGTCTGGCAGGGGCACTGTCGGGTGGATTGCAGAGGAGTTGTCCCCCGCTTGGCTTTCGGCTCAGCTTTCTTGGTCGTGCCGGCTCGCCCTGCCTGCCCCTTGTGGGATGATCCAGCGGCGGTGGTGATGGGAAAGGCCAGCACCATCAAACAGAGGACGCAGACGCCCGCGATGGCTTGTCTTGCACCAAATGGATGAAAGATTCTCATGGCAGCCCCCATACCAAGCTTGCTAGAGCCGCCACGTTCGATCAACTCGTGGCGGATAGTTGCTTTGCCTTCCGTGATCATTGCTCCTCGGTTCCAAGACCAATGCCGATGATCTGGCACCGACATCCTGTGTTACTGGAGGAGTTTTGCAAGACCCGTGCGAGAGATTGGGGATCAAGTCCGGGCGGTCGAAGGAGGGATGCGGAACGGAAAAGCGGCTCAGAAAAAGAGAGGGCCCGCTCCTGTGGTGAAGTTGAGAGAGGGCGAGCGTGGGATGACCCGACCGGATGGCACCTGATTATTGCCGTCCCGTATCTTCGTTCTTGTGGGCCGAAGCCTCAATCGGTCGTGCCTACTGGCACCGAGCAGAAGATACGCACCTTCGGTCTGTGGTCTGAGCTCGCCGTCCGGTAACCTCGGATGTGCTCACAGGAGCGGGCCACCCTTGTCCGGCGGCGTCATAGAGAAGCAAATCACCTCCCTCCTTGAGATCAGGCATGCCCTGATGGACGATACGATGCTCCCGAACGAAGAAGATGTCAAGAGGGGAACAAGTGCATTGCCGACGCATGTTCCGTGCCAGGGGATCAGCAAGTTGACAAAGGAGAAAACCGCATGTTGGAATAGCCCCGTCGCTTGTATCTCGTGAAGCGTATCTCGTCAGAATCATGTCGAGTTACGGGGATTGGGGCGGTGGCGTAAAGTCCCGCGTTCTCAGCACGCTTCACGAACAACGATTCACGAATCACGGAGGGCTTCATCATGGATATGTTCGGAAAAGTGGGCTTGGTCGAGATACCGGTGCTGATCGCACCGGACCAGAAGGCCTGGCTGGATCAGATGGTCAAGGAAGGGAAGATCGCGGTCCCGCCCGGGGGAACCCTGGAAAAAGGCTCCTTGATCTCGATGTTCATCCGGATGCTGATCCACAATGCCATGGAAGAGCAGAGGCGGCAGGCGGCGCTGGAGGCGGAGGACGAAGACGACGAATAGGAAGTCAGGCGTGAAACGTGAAGCGCAGGGCAGAGACTTAAACTGTATCCAAACAGATCACCAGCGCATCCGGTCAGATACACGCGACACCCATGAAGCGCTGCTCCTAATTCTCGCCATGCGCTTCACGAACGACGAGATGCGAGCGACTAGAGGTTCTTGAAAGCCGCCCGCGCGCGCTCGATCGTCTTCTCGATATCGGAGGCGCTATGAGCGGTGGAGAGGAAGGCCGCTTCGAACTGGGAGGGGGCGAAGTACACGCCTTTCTCCAGCATGCGATGAAAGAACTTCGCGTAGGCCTGCGTATCCGATTCCTTGGCTGACGCGTAGTCCACGACCGGCCCCCCGGTAAAGAACGAACCCAGCATCGACCCCACCCGCGTTTGCGTCAGCGCGACCCCGGCTCTATTGGCGGCCTCGCCCAGCCCTTCGGCCAATCGTGCCGTCAGCTTGTCGAGCTTCTTGTAGAGGGCCGGCTGCTTCAGCTTCTTGAGGGTCTCGATGCCCGCGGTGACCGCCAGAGGGTTTCCCGAAAGGGTGCCGGCCTGATAGACCGGCCCGGCCGGCGCGATCATCTGCATGATCTCCTTCCTGCCGCCGTAGGCCCCGACCGGCAGGCCTCCCCCGATGATCTTCCCCAGACAGGTCAGATCCGGCGTCACGCCGTAGAGTGCCTGCGCGCCCCCATAGGCCACGCGGAAGCCGGTGATCACTTCGTCGAAGATCAATAAGATGCCGTGCGCCCGCGTCAGCTCCCGGAGGGTCGGCAGAAAATCGTCCCCCGGCAGCACGACCCCCATGTTGCCCGCCACCGGCTCCACGATCACGCAGGCCAGCTCGCGGTGGTGCGTCTGGATGAGCCGCTGCAGGGTCTTGAGATCGTTGTAGGGCGCGGTCAGGGTGTGGCGCGTAAAGTCAGCCGGCACGCCGGGACAGTCGGGGATGCCCAGTGTGGCGAGCCCCGACCCGGCCTTGGCCAGCAGATAATCGCTGTGTCCGTGGTAGCAACCTTCGAACTTGAGCACGCCGTCCCGTTTCGTATAGGCGCGGGCCAGACGGATGGCGCTCATGACCGCCTCCGTGCCGGAGCTCACCAGCCGGACCTGCTGCATGGAGGGGACGGCGTCGGTGATCATCCGGGCCAGGCGGACTTCCAACTCGGTCGGGGCTCCGTAGCTGGTGCCGTGGGCGGCGGCCCGGGCGATGGCCTTGATGACCGGCGCCGGCGCATGGCCCAGGATCATCGGTCCCCAGGAGAGCACGTAGTCGATGAAACCGTTCCCGTCCGCGTCGTAGAGGCGGGAGCCCTTGGCGCGCGTGATGAACAGCGGTTGGCCGCCCACGGAACGGAAGGCGCGGACCGGGCTGTTGACTCCGCCGGGGATGTAGCGCTGCGCTTCGACAAAGAGCTTTTTGGAGTTGGTCGTCTTCATGTGGGATGGTCCTTTCGAAAAAGCGCGGGGCAACCTAGCATGCAGCCAGTTCGGAGGTCAACGACCCTGCTGTTGCGAGGCTCTGTTCATTGCGGCAGCGGAGGTCGTTTGTTAGAATGCCAGAGACCGGCTTTCAGGTGTCAGCCATCGGCCGTCAGCTTCCGGCGATTGACGCTTGGCCCTCGCTCCCTTTTTCCCATGGCTGAAAACTGACCGCTGATAGCTGAAAGCTCAGACTATGAGAAAAGCCAAGATTGTCTGCACGATCGGGCCGGCCAGCGATCAGCCAACCATACTGGACCGGCTCATCGAGGGCGGGATGGACGTGGCCCGGCTGAATTTCTCCCACGGCACCCACGAGTCGCACGGCCGCGCCGTCAAGACGATCCGTGAGGCGGCAAGCCGCAGGCGCGCGGCCGTCGCCATCATCCAGGATCTGCAGGGGCCGAGAATTCGCGTGGGGACGATTACGGAAGGGGGAATCAACCTAGTTGCAGGCCAGACCCTGCGGCTGCTGGCGGGCCCGGCACAGGCGCAGCCCGCAGCCACCGACATCCCTGTCACCTATGGGAACCTGGCTCAGGACGTGAAGCCCGGCGCCAGGATTCTGATCGACGACGGCCTGATCGAGCTGGCGGCGACCGCCGTGTCAGTGTCAGATGGTACGGTGGAATGCAAGGTCGTCGTAGGCGGGCTGGTCACCTCCCATAAAGGCCTCAACTTGCCCGGCACCTCCGTCAGCGCCCCCACCTTGACCGACAAGGACCGAGCGGATCTCCGGTTCGGCGTGGCGCAAGGCGTGGACTATGTGGCGTTATCCTTCGTCCGGGGACCGGAAGACGTGGCCGAAGCCAAGCGGTTGATCGCCGACTACGGGGGGGACGTGCCGGTGATCGCCAAAATCGAGCGGCCCGAAGCGGTCGATCACCTGGAGGCCCTGCTCGAGGAGGCGGACGGGGTGATGATCGCGCGCGGCGATTTGGGCGTTGAGATGGGGCCGGAGGCGGTGCCCCTGTTGCAGAAACGGATCATCCTGGAAGCGAACCGTCGCCGCCGGCTGGTGATCACCGCGACCCAGATGCTGGAATCCATGACCCACCAGGCGACTCCCACGAGGGCCGAGGCCTCCGATGTGGCCAACGCGGTCTTCGACGGAACGGATGCCGTGATGCTCTCCGCTGAAACGGCCAGCGGCCGGTACCCGGTCGAAGCCCTGCGCGTCATGGACCGCATCGTGAGGGCGGCGGAGGCGGGGGTAGAGCTGCGGAGCCTTTCGCCGGTCGTTGGCCGGGCCGAGACCGAAGGGAGCGGAAGCTCGTTTCCGGAAGCCCTGTGCGAAGCGGCTTGTTCCGCGGCGGCCGCGACCGAGGCCCGCGCCATCGTGATCTTCAGCGAATCGGGGGCGACCGGGCGGTTGATGTCGAAACAGCGTCCCGCCGCTCCCATCGTCGCCTTCACTCCCTTTGAGCCGGTTCGGCGACGGATGGCGCTGCACTGGGGCGTGGTGCCGTACACGATGCCCTGGATCGACCAGTCGGGCGAGCGCGTGCTTGCGGTGGAGCAGCGCCTGAAACAGGAAGGCCTGGCGGGGTCCGGAGATCGGCTCGTGATCCTGTCCGGCACGCTGGCCGGTCAGCCCGGCGGGACCAACACGATGAAGCTGCACCAGATGGCGTAACGTAGAATGAACGAGGGCATCGTAAGAGGGCGCACGATCTTCCTGCTGACCGTTCTGCTCCTGCTCGCCGTGGCTGGGGCAGGGGGCGGGGATAGCCGCGCGGCGACCGGGGATCTCAAAAAGGACCCGTCCAGCATGTTGAAAACGTACTTCTCGCTGGACATGAAGGGAGCCCGCCTGGAAGCCATGTCCTGGGAAACGCTCAAGCCCTATATCGATTGGAAGGAAGAGCCCTCCTGGGAGCATGTCGTGGTGATCGAGAATTACGAGGTGGTGGAGGATGTCACGGCCTGGGAGATTCTTGGTACGATGGAAGCGCTCATCCCCGTGAAGTTCCGGGTGCTGGGCGTGATGTACTGGGAGACGGCTTCGTTCGTGCCGGAGGCGAAGGTGGAGGAGATCCGCGTGCGGGTGAAGGCGGTGGGAGACCGGTGGCGGATCATCGAGCCGCGCCTGGCCCCCCACGTCGGCCAGAAGCGGTTGATCAATTTCGTGCGACAGGCCCTGCTGCAGGAGACCGACGGCGCCCGCCAGGCCAAGCTGGCGGCCTTGCGTGACGATTTAAGGCAGGCTTCAACGGCGGAGGCTCGGTGAGGGTACCCTCGGCTGGCAAAGGGCGGAAGGGACAGGGCGGCCTGGCCGATCCCCGTGCTCGCGCATCGCGCACTTCGGAAAGTGCTCGCTGGACGCGCGCAGTTAGGGATCGGCCAAGCCGCCGCGCCTTTCCATCCGAGGGAGTGGGAAGGGAAGAGAAAGAGGGCTCCAGAGGATGGCCAAGAGCGATTTGAAGGGAATTCAGCCAGCCCCGGTGGATCTGTTGATCTTCGATCTGGACGGCACGCTCATCGAGTCCAAGTGGGACATCGCCGTTTCGGTCAACCTGACGCTGGCCGAACTGGGGTTGCCGCAGCGCCCCCAGGAGGAGATCTTCGGGTTCGTCGGCGACGGGGTCAAGCGCCTCCTGCGCCTCTCGGTCGGCGAAGAGAATCAGGCCCGTTACGAAGAGGCCCTGAAAGTCTTCCGAGGTCATTATCTGACCCACTGCCTGGACCGCACCAGATTTTATCCCGGCATCGACGAGGTCCTGGCCCACTTCGCCCGTAAGCGCAAGGCCGTGGCCACCAACAAGTCGCTCGAATATACGACGAAGATCCTGGAAGGGCTGGGGGCCCACCACTTCGACTACGTCGTCGGCGGGGACAACGGGTTCGGTCTGAAGCCGGAGCCAGGCATGTTGCTCAACGTGATCGAGGCCTTGCAGGTGCCCAAGGAGCGGACCGTGCTGATCGGCGACAGTACGAACGACATCAAGGGCGCTCACAATGCCGGCATCAAGGTCTGCGCCGTGGGGTACGGGATGGGGAACCGCGAGAAGATGGCGGCCTGCGGCCCCGATTGGTTCATCGAGCAACCGGAAGAACTCATCGAGCTATTCCTATGATCCTGCATCGAATGGTTCGCCTCTTCTTCAGTTTCGTCCTGTTGGCCGGCCTCACCGTGGCTGCCGTGCCGATTGGCGCGGCTCCGGGCACCGGAGAAAGCCACAAGGCGGCCCAACTGGCGGAGCGGGTCATCGAACACAAGCTGGCGAACGGCCTGACCGTCTTGTTGGTGGAGCGGCACCAGAGCCCGGTGCTGTCCGTCAACATTACGTTTGGCGTCGGCGGCGTCAACGAGCACAACGGGGCCACGGGAATCGCGCACCTCTACGAACACATGGCGTTCAAGGGGACGCGCACGCTGGGGACCAAGGACTATGAGCGGGAGAAGCCGATCCTGGATGAAATGGATCGCCTCAATGCCGCGATCGAGAAACTGAAGGAGGAGCTGCGCGCCTCCGGGCAGGAGGACTCCCCCGCGCTGCGGCAACTGAGGCAGGCTTTCAAGGAGGCCCAGGAAAAGGCCGATGCTCTGGTGGTGGGCAACGAGGTGGCGCTGCTCTATCAGCGCCACGGGGCGGTGGGCCTGAACGCCTCCACCGGGAAGGACGTCACCCGCTACACCGTGAGTCTGCCGGCCAACCGGCTGCCTCTCTGGGCCGCGATCGAGTCGGACCGGATGGCGCGGCCGGTGCTGCGCGAGTTCTACAAGGAGCGGGCCGTGGTCATGGAGGAGCGGCGGCTGCGGACCGAGGACAGCCCGAACGGCCTCCTGTACGAGGCCTTCGCGGCGGCGGCGTTCCAGGCCCATCCCTACGGGTTCCCGACCATCGGCTGGGCCTCGGACATCCAGGCGCTCACTCCGGCGGCCACCGCCGAGTTCTTCCGCACCTACTACGGCCCGTCCAATGCCGTGATCGCCATCGTGGGCGACATCAACCCGCCGGAGGTCCTCGCGCTGATCGAGCGGACCTTCGGCAAGATCCCGGGCGCGCCTCCGCCGCCTCAGGTCGTGACCGTGGAACCGCCGCAGCGGGGAGAACGGCGCGTCGAAGTGGAATTCGACGCCGAGCCCATTCTCCTGATCGGCTACCACAAGCCGGCCCTCGGCCACCCGGATGATTTCGTCTTCGATGTGCTGGACTCGGTGCTCTCCGAAGGCGTCACCTCGCGGCTCTACCAGCGGCTGGTCCGGGAGAAGCGGCTGGCGGCCTCCGTCGGGACCGATTCCGGCTTCCCCGGCATCGTCTCGCCGAACCTCTTCGTCATCAGCGCCGCGCCCCTGGCGCCGCATACGACGGCCGAGTTAGAGGCAGCAGTCGATCTGGAACTGGACCGGCTCAAGACCGAGCCCGTGTCGGCGAAGGAATTGGAAAAGGTGCTGAACAATCTGGACGCGGCGCTCATGCGGGCGCTCCGCTCCAACGGCGGGCTGGCCTCGCAACTGGCGTTCTTCCAGGTCGTGGCCAAGGACTGGCGCTATATCTTGAAGGCGCGCGACCGGATCGCCGCGGTGACGCCGGCCGACATCCAGCGGGTGGCCACCCAGTATTTGGTCAAGTCCAACCGGACGGTGGCGGCCCTGGTCAGGCCGGCCGCTTCGGCCAGGCCCGCATCCATGACTGGTCCTGCTTCAGCCGGTAAGGGAGTTGCCCCGGTCAAACCGGCCGCCGCGATGCCGTGAGACAGGTGAGGGATGCATAGAACGATGACCGGAAAGCTTCGGAAATCCAGCCGTCAGCCATCAGCCATCGGTCTCATGGTGCTGCTGCTCGCCGTTGGTCTGGCCGGTTGGCCTGCCTCCCTGTCCGCCGGCTCGCCGGATCAGACGGACCCGAGATCGATGACGTTCGAGCCGGTCCAGTTCAACCCGCCCGAACCGGAGCGATTGGTGCTGGACAACGGCATGGTCGTGTACCTGCTGGAGGACCACGAACTGCCGCTGGTCACGATCACCGCCACGATGAAGACCGGCGCCTGGCTGGATCCGGCCGACAAGGTGGGGCTGGCCGGCCTCGCGGGCGCCACGATGCGGACGGGCGGGACCACACGGATGACCGCGGAACAGGTGGACGAGGAACTGGAGCAGTTGGCCGCGGTGGTCTCGGTCGGGATCGGGACCGAATCGGGCTCCGCCGTGCTGGACGTGCTGAAGAAGGATGTGTCGCGCGGGCTCCGGATCTTCGCCGACGTCCTCATGACCCCGGCCTTCGATCCCGCGCGCGTGGAGCTGGCCAAGCTGCAGGCGATCGAGGGCATCCGCCGGCGCCAGGACCAGCCCCAATCCATCGTCGGGCGGGAGTTCGCCAAGCTCATCTATGGACCCGCGCATCCTTTCGCGCGCGAAAGCTCGGTGGAGTCGGTGACCAGGATCACGCGCGACGACCTCGCGGCCTTTCACGCCCGCACGGTCCACCCCAACGGGATCATCCTCGGCGTGACGGGGGACTTTGAGAAGAGCGAGATGCTGGCCCTGTTGCGCCGGACCTTCGGATCATGGAAAACGGGCGAGGTGCCCGCGATCGTACTGCCGCCGGTGCAGACGGAGGAGGCGCGGAGCGGCAAGAAGATCGTCCGGTTCGTCGGCAAGGGCACGTCGCAAACGCACGTGAGGGCCGGCCATCTGACCGTGAAGGAAACAGACCCGGACTATCCGGCGCTCTCGCTCCTGAACGACATCCTGGGAGGCAGCGCGTTCCGGAGCCGGCTCTTCAACGACGTGCGGACCAAGCAGGGCCTGGCCTATTCGGTCGGCAGCGCCCTCCGAGCCGGGGTGCGCGAACAAGGGGTCTGGCTGATGCGAGCCGAGACCAAGCTGGCCTCGACGCAGGAAGTGATCAGGCGGCTGGTCGCGAACGTAGAGCGGCTCCAGGCGCAGCCGGTGACGGATACCGAGCTAGCCGAGGCCAAGGAAGCTTTTGTGAACTCGTTCGTCTTTTCCTTCACCAGTCCCTCGAACATCGTCAACCGTCTGATCGGCTTGGAGTACGACGGCCTCCCGAAAGATTTCCTCCAGCAACTTCGCGACAAGGTCGTGAAGCTCACCAGGGACGATCTGCTGCAGGCGGCCCGCAAGCACCTCCATCCGGACCGGCTCCGCATCCTGGCGGTCGGCCCGGCCGACGCGCTGCCCCAAGTCTTGTCCGGCTTCGGAGAAGTAGAAGAGATCAAGCTGCCGCCGGAAGGATAGACGGATGGGGCCGGCGGAGCCTTCCGCTCCCGCACCTCTCGGAGCGACCCTTCTGGGCTCTGCCGAACGGAATCCTTCCGGAATTCCCTCGGCCGCAGTTGCGAACAACTGCAATGCCTTGGTCACGTATGAAAAAGTCTGTCAAGCGGCAGAGGTCCACGGGTGCGCT
>CAZKHY010000099.1:1851-13198 GCA_964552455.1 uncultured Nitrospira sp. | reverse complement strand
CCCTTGGGCGTGTAGTACTTGGCCGTGGTCAAGCGCAAGCCGGAGCCGTCCGCCAGCGGCAGGATCGTCTGAACGGAACCCTTGCCGAACGTCGTCGTGCCGATGATCACGGCCCGGCCCCAGTCCTGCAACGCGCCAGCCACGATTTCGGACGCGCTGGCGGAGCCTTCGTTGACGAGGATGATCATCGGAGCCTCCTCCTGCGGCTCCTTCATGCGGGACAGATACTCATCCTTCCGCCCGTCCCGGCCCTTGATGTAGACGATCAGTTTGCCGGCGGGCACGAACTGTTCCGAGACCTCCACGGCCGAGGTCAGCAGCCCGCCCGGATTGTTCCGGAGGTCCAGGATGGTGGACTGCAGCTTCTGCTCGCGAAATTGTTTCAACACCCGGCTGAGATCCTTGCCGGTGGATTCCTGGAACTGCGTCAGCCGGACATAGGCGATGTTGCCTTCCAGCACCTTGGAACGGACGCTCTCAATCTTGATGGTATCGCGAACGAGCGTAAAGACGAGCGGTTCCGGAGTCCCGTCGCGCTGGATGGTCAAGTTCACCTTGGAGCCCTTTGGCCCCCGCATCTTCTGGACCGCATCCATGAGGGTCAGGTCCTTGGTCGCCTCCTCGTTGACCTTGGTAATGAAATCGCCCGCCTTGATGCCGGCTTTCTGCGCCGGAGTGCCCTCGATCGGGGCGATCACCGCCAGACGATTGTCCTTGATCCCGATCTGGATGCCGACCCCGCCGAACTCCCCTTTGGTCTCGACCTGGATTTCCTTGTACATGTCCGGCGTCATATAGGCCGAATGAGGGTCCAGTGTGGACAACATGCCGCGGATCGCGCCCTGGACCAGGTCCTTGGGTTTCACCTCCTCGACATAATGCTTCTGGACTTGGGTCAGCACTTCCGAGAAGGTTTTCAACTCCTCGTAGGTTTCGGTCGCGTGTCCCGTCCGTTCCCACCCCTTCCCGACCAGGACCCCGACGAGGAGCGTGATCACGATGACCGGCCCCCAATACCACGACCGGCGATGCCGTTGCTGTTCCATAGATCTCTCTTCCTTTCCCTTGAAGCTCACGATCCCGTTTCTATCGTCCGCTCACCGCCGCTTGGCCAGCCAAGCCAGGGGGTCCACCGGATCCGCCCCCTCCCGCAACTCGAAATACAGCGTACTCTCCCCGGTCATGCCCGTGTCGCCGGTCTCCCCGATGACCTGCCCCGCCTGCACCTGCTCGCCCACCTTGGCCAGAAGCTTCGACGCATGGGCGTAGAGGGAGAAAAAGCCGTTGGCATGGTCCAGGATCACCACCAGCCCGTAGCCCTTGAGCCAATCCGCAAACGCCACCGAGCCCGGCATCACAGCCCGGATCGCGCTCCCTTCCTCGGTCCTGATCTCGATCCCCTTCTTCTGAACGTAGGTATCAAACGTCGGGTGCTTTTGCCGCCCGAAGAAAGAGACGACATCCCCCTCGGCCGGCCAGTGCAGCATCCCCTTGAAAGGATGGATGCCTGCGACCTCTTTCCTGGGCTTGGCGAGGGCCGCGCGCCGCCGCTGCTCCAGATCCCTCAGCAGCGTATCCACGCGGGCGGCGGACTTTTCTAATTCCACCACCGCCCGATCGTACAGTTCCTTTTCATGGGCGATCTTCGTCAGGAACTGGTTCTTCTGGTGCTTGAGGCCCTGGATCTCCTCCAGCTTCCGTTCCGTGTCCTGCTTGAAGGCCAGCATCTGATCGCGGGCCGCGGCACGCTGGCGCTCGACCTGGACCATCCGGTCCAGGTCGTCGCGGTAGGTCTCCATCAAATCATACTCCCGTTTTGAGACGGCGGAAAGGTACTGGAACCGGCGCTGAAAATCCCCGGAGTTTCCGGCCGCCAACAGGGCCTTGAGATAGCCGAAGCGACCTTCCATGTATTGTACGCGCATCCGAGCCAGAATCGAACTCCGGCGGTCGGCGATGTGCAGCCGCAGGGCCACGAGCTGGGCGTTGATCTCCTCGAGCTCCTGGTCCTTCTGCTTCAGTTGCCGGTTGACGGCCTGCCGCTCCTGCCGGCTGCGCATCAAACGGTCGTCCAGGTCCTGAATGGCCTGCAACGTGGACTCCCGTTTCTTCTCCGCCTCGCCCGCGAGCTTCTTTTTCTCCTCGATCTCCTCCTTGAGCTTTTCCAGGGCCTTCCGTTCCTGCTCGATTTTCTGCGTGATCGGATCATGCCGGTCCTTCCCTGCCTGGGCCGGAGACCAGACCGCCCCTTCCAGCAGGCACCAGAGGGCGGCCGCCGCGACCAGCGCCCGACGAGGCCGGCCGATCCCTGTCACGCCCTGGCCCTCCCGAACCCCAGCAGGGACACGAAGCTCCCGACGAATCCCAACCCCAGCCCCGCCAGCACCATCAGCATCGAGACATGGCCGGGAAAAAAGGTGAAGCCCGACTCGATGCCCAGAAACCGGCCCGGCTGGCCGAGCTGCTGCTTGAAAAATTCGAAGCCGGCCTTCAACAGAACCAACGCCAGCGCCGCGCCGATCCCCCCCAGCACCGCCCCCTCCAGCAGATAGGGGACCTTGATGAAGGTCCCCGTGGCGCCGATCAGCTTCATGATCTCGATCTCCTCCCGTCTGGCATAGAGGGTCAACCGGATCGTGTTCGCGATGATCGTCACCGACGCGGCCGACAGGACCGCCCCGACGGCGACCGCAATCAGCTCCAGGTAGCCGACCACCATCGCCAGGTTTTCGATCCAGTCCCGGCTGTACTGGACCTGCGCCACCCCCGGCACGGAGCGGAGACGGTCCGACCAGCGCTTGACGGAGTCGGACGAGCGGTAGCGAGGGACAAGCGTCACCACGAACGAGGCCGGCAGCGGGTTCTCCCCCAGCCCCTGGAGCAGATGGGACTCGGCGGGGAACTGCGCGCGGAAGTCCGCCAGGGCCTCCTCCTTGGAGACGTAGGTAAGCGAGGCCACTTCCGGCTCGGCCTTGATCCGGTGCTGGAGTTCCACGATCCCCTGCTGGGTCAGGTTGTCGTGCAGGTAGACGATCACCTTGATGTCCTCCTGCAGCGAGCTGACCATGCCCCGGAGGTTGAGGTAGAGCAGCAGGAATACGCCGAGGCAGGCCAGCGTGAAGGCGGTGGTCGCCACGGCGATGAGCGTCGTGGTGCGGTTGAGCCGGATGTTGGTCAGCGCTTCCCTGACCAGGTAGCCGAGCCGCCTCATTGTCCCGCCCCCGCGTCCGACACCAGCCGCCCCTGGGCCAGCGTCACCACCCGCCGGTTGACCTGTTCCACCACCTGGCGGTTGTGGGTGGCGACCACCACGGTCGTGCCGCGCGCGTTGATGGTCTTGAACAGGTCGATGATCTCGCTGGAGAGGTCCTGGTCCATGTTGCCCGTCGGCTCGTCCGCCAGCAGGACGATCGGACCGGTCACGATCGCGCGCGCGATGCAGACCCGCTGCTGCTCGCCTGCGGAGAGCATGGCCGGGCGGCTTTCTTTCTTGTGGTCGATCCCGACGGCCTTCAGGGCCTCCGCGACCTTGCGCCTGGTATCGAACGAGGAGACTCCCTGGACCAGCAGCGGCAGCGCCACGTTCTCGAAGACGTTTTTCTTCGGCAGCAGCCGGAAGTCCTGGAACACGAACCCCATCGTGCGCCGGAGATAGGGCACCTCCCGGGCCGTAATCCGCGCGACATTCCGCTGCTGCAGCAGGATCTGGCCCTCGTCCGGCCGCTCGGCGCAAAAGAGCAGCTTCAACAGCGTGGTCTTGCCGGCGCCGCTGGGACCCATGAGCAAGACGAACTCGCCCTTCTCGATCTGGAGATTGATGTCGAAGAGAGCCGGGCGCCGGTCGTAGTATTTGGAGACATGGAAGAGCTGGATCATATTCAGCGTTCAGCCATCAGCAGTCAGCCTTCTGATCGCACCCGCCCCCTCCGTCTCGCCTTGCGCTGATAGCTGACGGCTGAGTGCTGACGCTACCATCGGAGATCTTCGCCGGGGACCTCGAACGCGTTCTCGATGTGCTCGATCGCCTCGGGTTTGTCCGTTCCGCCGGTGCAGAGCACCACGTCGAAGCGGCAGGAGCGATGGCGTGAGCGGTGCTGAGCCAGGTATTGAGCGGCGAGCCTGATGAGCCGCGCCTGTTTGCGACCGTCCACCGCCTGCACGGCCCCGCCCAGGGCCTGGGTCCGCCGCGCCTTCACCTCGACGAACACCAGCACGCCCCCCGTCTGCGCGACCAGGTCCAGCTCGCCCGAGGGGGAGCGGACGTTCCGATCCAGGATCTTGTAGCCTTTGCGGCGCAGAAACCGCTCCGCTTCCGATTCACCGGCCTGGCCGAAGGTCCGGCGCGCCGCACTCATGACGCGGCTCACTCCGCCGACTCCTGGACCGGCTCCAGCACATCGTCCAGGCTGGTTTGCAGAACGGGCCGGAAGCTCCGGCGGTGGATGTCGCAGGGGCCGTGCACCGCCAGCAACCGGAGATGTTCCGCCGTGGGATAGCCCTTGTGGGCCTGGAAATTGTACTGGGGGTAGCGGCGGTGGTAATCCAGCATGAGGCGGTCCCGGGTGACCTTGGCCATGATGGAGGCGGCCGCAATGGAAACCGACAGCCCGTCGCCTTTGATGATCGCCCGCTGCGGCAGAGGCATCGCAGGTAGAAGCACCGCGTCGATGAGCAGGAAGTCCGGAAGCGGGGCCAGCGCCTGGATCGCCCGGCCCATGGCGAGCCGGGTCGCCTCCAGAATGTTCAGGGCGTCGATCTCGCGCTCGCTGGCGAGCCCGAGGCCTATCCCCAGAGCCCGCCTGGTGATGTCTTCGTAGAGCCGCTCCCGGTCAGGCTCGGCCACCAGCTTGGAGTCGTCGAGCCCCTCCAGCAGGCATCGCCGGGGCAGGATCACCGCCGCCGCCACCACCGGGCCCGCGAGCGGGCCGCGCCCGGCTTCGTCCAGGCCGGCCACCAGACGGTAGCCGCACCGCCGGGCTTCCGTCTCAAAGAAGTCGGTTGGCTGCACTCAGGCCATTGCTCCCATTCCCGGCCCACTGACGCGGCCCGAGGGGCCGGCACAGCCCGACGCAGAACGGATCAAGCCTTCCCGGCCGGCACCGCCTCTTCCGACGCCACCATAGCGGCGGCCTGCTGGGCTCGGGCCGCGTCGCTCTTTTCCTTGGCTTCCGGGGAATACTCGCGCTCGCTGACCTTCGCCGTCTTGCCCTTCTTGGTCCTGAGGTAATAGAGCTTGGCCCGCCGCACCTGGCCCTGACGGACCACGTCGATGCGCGACACGATCGGCGAGTGCACCGGGAAGATGCGCTCGACGCCGACGCCGTAGGAAATCTTCCGCACCGTGAAGGTCTCGCTGTTGCGCCCGCCCTTCCGGGCGATCACGGTCCCTTCAAAGACCTGAATGCGCTCTTTCTCGCCCTCGACCACCTTCACATGGACCCGCACCGTATCCCCGATCTCGAACGCCGGGATGGTTTTCTTGGTCAACGATCGTTGGATGCGCTCCAACCGGTTCATGGCAATACCCCTCCATACCAAGCTTGCTAGAACCGCTCACTTCGATCAGACGTGAGCGGATACGTACTTTGCCACCAGTAGGCTGAGATTCTTTGGTTGAATCTCCTCCCCCACTCAACAGACATTCGTATGTTCGTTCACGATCTCATCCAACAACCGCCGATCCTCTTCGCTCAGCAGCCGGTCGCGCAGCAGATCGGGACGCTTCCGATAGGTGCTGCGCAACGCTTCCTTCCGGCGCCAGCGCCGGATCGCCTCATGATTTCCCGACAACAGGATTTCCGGCACGGCCAGCCCCCGCACCTCCGGGGGACGCGTGTACTGGGGAAAATCCAGCAGCGAGTCCGTGAAGGACTCGGCCAGGACCGACTCCGGATCGCCTACCACGCCGGGGATCAGCCGCACCGCCGCGTCGATCATGACCAGGGCCGGCAGCTCGCCGCCCGTCAGCACGTAGTCCCCTATCGAGACCTCCTCCGGTTCCAGACCGACCCGGACCCGCTCGTCGATGCCCTCGTAATGGCCGCAGACAAACACGAGCCGGCGCCGCTCGTCCCGCAGCTCCTCGGCCAGCCGCTGCGTAAAGGGCCGGCCTTGCGGAGACGGCAGGAGCAGCCGAAGGCCCGCGCCATACTCTTGCCGCAGCGCATCGACCGCCCGGAAGACCGGCTCCGCCTTCATGACCATGCCGGCCCCGCCGCCGTAGGGCGCGTCATCCGCCACCTGATGCTTGTCCAGCGTAAAGTCCCGCAGATTGCGGACGCGGACTTCGAGCAGGCCTTTCTCCTGGGCCCGCTTGAGCATGCTCTGGCCCAGCACCGGCAGGACCATGTCCGGGAACAGGGTGAGGACCTCGCAGCGCATCGCGCTCACTTGCTTCCCTCCAGCAACTCTTCGATTCCACGGACGATCATCGTCCTGGCCCGCACGTCCACCGACGCGACTACTTCCTTCGTCCCCGGGATCAGAATCTCCCGGCCTTCCCGCCGCACCACGAACACAGAGTTGCTCGCCGTCTCGAGGATCTCTTCCAAGGTCCCCAACGTCCGCCCCGCCTCATCCGAGACGGTCATCCCGACCAGATCGAACTCGTAATACTGCCCGTCCGGCAAGGGCGGGGCCAGGTCCCGAGGAATCTTGATCAAGCCCCCGCGAAAGACCGCCGCTTCCTCCGGGGTCGAGAAGGCCTCGAAGCCCAGCACGTAGAAGCCGCGGTCCGCCCGCACCCGGGTGACGACCGTCGTCACCGACCGCCCCGACGGAGCCACGAGCGTCACCTGCCTGAGCCCCTGGAACCGACCCGGCACGTCGCTGAGCGACCGGACCTTCACGTCTCCCCGCACCCCGAAGGGCTTCACGATCTGCCCGACAGCGATCAGATCAGGCAGCTCGGGCCGCTCAGGCTGATCGGTCTGCTCGTTCACCGCCGCCAGTCCAACAGGGCTCGCCATCAGTCCGGATCAGGAGGCCTGCTTGGCCTTTTTCCCTTCCTCGAATTGCTTCCACAGGCCGGACCGGCGGAGCACGGTCCGCACCGTCACCGAAGGCTGGGCCCCTTTCTTGAGCCAGTCCAGCACCCGCTCTTCCTTCAGCTTGGCCACGGGCGGATTCTTCAGCGAATCGTAGGTGCCCAGCACCTCCAGGTACCGCCCGTCCCTCGGCTTGCGGGAATCCGCCGCCACCACCCGGTAAAAAGGCAACTTATGCCGGCCTGCTCTCGTCAATCTCAGATGAACCGCCACTTCTTCCTCCTTAAAGTTAAGCTGTCAGCAATCAGCCTTCAGCTATCAGCCTGACCGAAGATTTCTTCTTTCCCTGCCTGCTCTCTGAGCTGACCGCTGAAAGCTGACAGGCTTTTTTCAAAACGCCCGGAGCGCCTGAGCCAACTGCCGCCGCCCGCCCCCGGCCGTCAGAACCTTCATCATCTTGCGCGCCGCCAGGAACTGCTTGATCAGCCGGTTCACGTCCTGCACGCTCGTCCCGCTGCCTTTGGCGATCCGCTTCTTGCGGCTCCCGTTGATGACCGTATGGTCCCGCCGCTCGCGGGGGGTCATGGAGTCGATCATGGCCACCACGCGCGCGATCTCCTTCTCGGGCAGCCCCCCTCCGGCCAGCTCCTTCAACCTCTGCCCCCCCGGCAGCATGCCCATGAGCTGCTCCATCGACCCCATGCGGTTCACCTGGCCGATCTGCTCGCGAAAATCCTCCAGGGTCAGGGTCTTGGCCGTGAGCTTCTTCTGGACGGCTTCGGCCTGCTCGCGCGAATAGGCCTCCTGCGCCTTTTCGATCAGCGAGAGGACGTCCCCCATGCCGAGAATCCGCGAGGCCATGCGGTCCGGATGGAAGACCTCCAGCGCGTCCAGCTTTTCGCCGATTCCCAGAAACTTGACCGGCTTGCCGGTGGCAGCCCGGATCGAGAGCACGGCGCCGCCGCGCGCATCCCCCTCCACTTTCGTGAGGATCACGCCGGTCAAGCCGACGCGCTGGTCGAACCGCTCCGCCATGGTGACGGCATCCTGGCCGGTCATGGCATCGGCCACCAGCAGCACCTCCTGCGGCCCGACCGCCTGTTTCACATCGGCCAATTCATCCATCAGCACATCGTCGATGTGCAGACGGCCGCCCGTGTCCAGGATCACCACGTCAAAGCCCTGATCCCGCCCTCGCTCGACGCCCTCGGCGCAAGTCCGCACGACGTCCACTTGCGAGGCATCATTTTTATCGGCCCGAAAGACCGGCACATCCAGGCTGGCCCCCAGGCTGGCCAACTGGTCTCCGGCGGCGGGCCGGCGAGGGTCGGCCGCCACCAACAGGACCCGCCGGCCCTGCTGCTTGAAGAGCCGCGCGAGCTTGCCGCAGGTCGTCGTCTTGCCGGCGCCCTGGAGCCCCACCATCATGACGACCGTGGGTGGAACGGAACAAAGGCTGAGGCCTGCGTGAGCCCCGCCCATCAGGTCGCGGAGTTCCTCCCAGACCAGCTTCACCACCTGATGGCCCGGCGTCAGGCTCTGCAGGACCTCCTGCCCGACCGCTTTCTCGCGCACCCGCTCGATGAAGCTCTTGACGATCTTGAAATTGACGTCCGCCTCCAGCAGGGCCAGACGGACCTCCTTCAAGGCCTCCGTGATGTTCTGCTCGGTCAGGACGCCGTGACCGCGGAGGTTCTTGAGGATTTTCTCAAACTTCTGGCTGAGCGCCTGAAACATGGCGAAAGGCTTCTACTCCACGGAAAAACCTAAAAAAAGACCATCGCGCAGTGTAGCGAATCGGGGCGGGAAAAGTCAATGGCCGCTAAGGGACGTGAAACGTGAAGCGCGGGGCGTCACTCATAAAAGGCACGGCGTGAAGCGTACACCGTTGAACGAAGGACGACGCCCCCGTCACCTCACGCCTCCCCCTCACAAACTCTTTCATTTCCTTGACATCTTGCGGATCTTTCTGTATGGTACCGCGCAGTTTACCCTACGGTCTCGCGCTGGGAGCCGGTTGAATGATGAAATCGCCCTGGGTCCTTCTCCTGTTCATCATGGTGGGAGGGCTACTCGGCGGAATCCTGGGCGAGATCCTGCGGGTCATGGCGCCGGGCGGCATGATTCAAGGTTTTTTTTCAACTGCCATCACGCCCGGCATCAATCCCCCGCTGACCATCGATCTCATCCTGCTCAAGTTCACCATCGGGTTCACCCTCAAGATGAACCTCCTGAGCTTTCTGGGCATCTTCCTCGGCATCTACCTGTACAAGCAAGCGTGAAGCTAGTCGAAAAGTCATAAAGTCTAAAAGTTTCAAGTTGAAATGACTTTCGGACTTTTCGACTCGATAGACTTTTGGACGCTCAGACTTCCAGTTCTTTCAGCCGCAAGGCTCGAATCCGATCCCGCAGCTCGGCCGCCCGCTCGAACTCCAGTTCCTTGGCCGCGGCTTTCATCTCCGCTTCCAGCTTCTGAATCAGCTTGTCCGTCCCGTCGGGACCGGAATAGGCCGGCTCCGGCTCAGCCGCCAGGTCCAACTGGACATAGTCCAGCTCGGCCATCTTGTACTCCAGCTCCGGAATGCTCTTCTTCACGCTCTCCGGCGTGATCCCGTGAGCCTGGTTATAGTCGGCCTGGAGACGGCGGCGCCGCCCTGTCTCGTCCATCGCCAGCCTCATGGACTCCGTCACCGTATCGGCATAGAAGATCACCCGTCCCTCGCTGTGGCGGGCCGCACGCCCGGCGGTCTGGATCAACGACCGGTGGGACCGCAGATAGCCCTCCTTGTCCGCATCCAAAATCGCCACCAGGCTCACTTCCGGGATGTCCAACCCCTCTCGCAGCAGATTGATCCCGACCAGCACGTCGAAGATGCCCCGCCGCAGGTCCCGCACGATTTCGGCCCGCTCCAGCGTCTTGATGTCCGAGTGCAGATACCGGACCTTCACCCCCAGGTCGTGATAGTACTCGGTCAGGTCCTCCGCCATGCGCTTGGTCAGGGTCGTCACCAGCACCCGGTTGCCTCGGGTAACCTCTTCCCGCACCTGCCCCAACAGGTCGTCCACCTGCCCGCGCGCCGGCCGGACCTCGATGACCGGGTCCATCAGACCGGTGGGGCGGATGATCTGCTCCACCCGAGCCGAGCCCGCATGCTCCAGCTCGTAAGGGCCGGGCGTGGCCGAGACGTAGACCACCTGATTGATCGTCCGCTCGAACTCCTTGAAGGTCAGCGGCCGGTTGTCGAAGGCCGAAGGCAGGCGGAAGCCGTACTCCACCAGGCTCTTCTTGCGAGACTTGTCTCCTTCGTACATCCCCTGCACCTGTGGGACCGTCGCGTGGGACTCGTCGATGATCATCAGGAAGTCTTTCGGGAAGTAATCCAGCAACGTCGGCGGCGGCTCGCCCGGCGCCCGCCCGCTCAGGTGGCGGGAATAGTTCTCGATCCCGTGGCAGTAGCCCATGGCCCGAATCATCTCCAGGTCGAACTTCGTCCGCTGCTCGATGCGCTGGGCTTCCAGCAATTGATTGTGGGCCTTGAAATGGGCAATCCGCTCGTCCAATTCCGCCTCAATCCCGTTCAGCGCCCGTTCGTAGCGGTCCGGCGCGATCAGGTAGTGGGTGTTCGGATAGATCGGCACCTTGGGCAGCCGGTTCAGCGACTTCCCCGTGAGCGGGTCGATCTCGTGGATCGCATCCACCTGATCGCCGAACAGCTCGATCCGCACCGAGTTGGCGTCGGAGGAAGCGGGAAAGATTTCGATCACGTCCCCGCGCGCCCGGAACGTGCCCCGGTGAAAGTCCGTGTCGTTGCGCGCATATTGAATGTCCACGAGCTTGGCCAGGATCTGCTCCCGCCTGATCTCCATGCCTTCTTCCAGGTGCAGCAGCATGTCGTGGTAGACTTCAGGCGAACCCAGACCATAGATGCAGGAGACCGAAGCAACGATCACGATGTCGTTCCGCTCGAAGAGCGACCTTGTGGCCGAGTGTCTCATCTGGTCGATCGCGTCGTTGATCGAGGCATCCTTAGCGATGTAGGTGTCGGTCTGCGGAATGTAGGCTTCCGGCTGGTAATAGTCGTAGTAGGAGACGAAGTACTCGACCGCGTTCTGCGGGAAGAAAGCCTTGAACTCCTGATAGAGCTGCCCTGCCAGCGTTTTATTGTGGACTAACACGAGCGTCGGCTTCTGCACCCGCTCGATCAGGTTCGCCATCGTGAAGGTCTTGCCTGAGCCGGTGACCCCCAGCAAGACTTGATGTTTCTTGTCGGCCAGGACCCCGGCCGCCAGCTTCTCGATGGCAAGACCCTGATCGCCGCAGGGCTTGAATGGCGCTTCCAATTTGAAGGTATTGACCGCGG
>CAZKHY010000099.1:0-1751 GCA_964552455.1 uncultured Nitrospira sp. | reverse complement strand
AGTAGGCGGCCGGCGGAGAGAGGGGACGCTGGGAGAAGAGCTGCACGGCGTCGAAGTTGTCAAACCAGACGGCGGCATCCCCCCTGGTCACCATGCCGATCTGTCCGCCCCCCAGTTTCTTGTCCCAGTGCGTGAACACGATGCGGCCGTCGAACGAGACTTCCACAAAGTCCTTGCTGAGGATCGTGTTGTGCTGGACCCGCAGCGTATGCCAGGCCACCGGTTTCCGTTTGGCCGGCTGGCGGCCGATGAGAGAGACCTGGCCCTCCGTCACGCGGACTACTTCCAGCACGTCGGCCGCCAGGTCCACGATCGCCGCATAGAAGTTGCGGGCGTCCTTGGCGCCGAAGACTATCCCTCCTCCGCCCGCCCCCCCGCGGGGACTCTCGGCGGCCTGCTTCAAGCGGACCGTCAAATCCGGGTACTCGTAGGTCATCCCGCTCACCAGCAATACTTGCAGACAGCTCGGCTGCTCGGCGCCGGGCACGGTGGGACAGGCCGCCTCCTGCGCGAGGCGGTTCGGAGGAGAAGGAGCCTCGGGATCAGCCTCCACTTTCCACGTACCGGCCTGCTGGCCGCCGGCGGTGCCGGCTGCAAAGCCGTTCGGGGGTTCCCCCGGCTTGTCCTGATCGAATCGCCAAAAATGACGCAGATCGGGCGAGGCCGGTTCAGCCCGGAGCAGCGCCCCACCCATGCTGGACCAGGCCAGCATGCCCGCCACTATCGCTACGATTCCACCTCTCATCGTCTTGTGCTCCTCACGCCTTGATCGGCGCCGTCGCCGCCTCGCGCAATTTTGCGACATCGTCGGCGTCCCCCAGGATCACCAACGTCGTCCCCGGCACCAGCAGGGTTTCCGAGGGCGGCACGTACAGGAATCTGCTCGACTGCGGAGCCTGGACGGCCATCACCAGCACGTTCGACCGGGCAATGTCCTGGTCGCAGAGCCGCTGACCGGCCAGGGCGCTTCCCGCCTCGATCCGGACTTCCTCGACCCGCATGTTCTTTTCCATGTCCCGCAGCATCAGGTCCAGAAAACTCACGACGGTCGGCCGCACCATCTCGCTCACCAACCGCATCCCGCCGATGAACTGCGGGGAGACGATCGCGTCGGCCCCCGCGCTCTTGATCCGCTGTGACAGTTTGATGTCCTGGGTCTGGGCCACGATGCGCAGCTTCGGATTCGCCAGCCGGCAGGTCATGGCCAGCACGAGATTGTCCCGGTCGTTGGGGAGCGCGCACATCACACCCGCGGCCTCCTTGATCCCGGCCTTGGCCAGCACCGCTTCGTCCGTGGCGTCGCCCGCAAGATACAGGATCGGCTTCGTCTCGGCCAGCTTCTTGAGTTGTTCTTCATCCATGTCGACCGCCACGAAGGGACGCTTGGTCGCCAGCAGTTCCTGGATCACATACTGCCCCACGTCGCTCGTGCCGCACACGAGGAAATGGCCCCGCAAGGCCGCGATGCTCCGTTCCATCTTGCGCCTCCCAACGATCTCCAGGAGTTCCCCTTCCACGACGAAGGCGGTCATCTGACTGAGCCCGTAGCCCATGGTGCCGAGGCCGATCACGATCACCAGCATCGTGTAGACGCGGTCCGCCGGCGTCGCCACCGGGACGGCTTCCCCGTACCCCACCGTGAAGGTGGAGATCACGGTCATGTAGAGGCACTGCAGGTACCCGATCTCGGACCCGTCGGGATTCGTGCGGCCCCGGTGCATGAGCCAGTACCCGGTCGCGAGCGAAAAGTT
>CAZKHY010000098.1:0-13805 GCA_964552455.1 uncultured Nitrospira sp. | reverse complement strand
CACCTGATTCACGAATGGGGCCGCTTGCACAACGACTACGCGCCCATGTCGGCGTTCATGCGGATCAAGCCGATTCCGGGTTTCCTCCCTGCACCCAGTTCTCCCACGCGAGCCCTTCGATTCGCCGGAAGTGACGAACGTTGCTCGTCACCAGCACCGCATCCGTGGACAAAGCCACGGCGGCGATGAACAGGTCGGAGTCGTTCAGCAAATTTCGCTCCCGCTTCAAGGCTGCTTTGATTTTGCCGAAGATGACGGCCGCTCGGCTGTCGAAGCCGAACACCCTCGTCGTCCGCCTGAACGCATCCACCGTGTTCACATTGTCGTCGATGTGCCGTGAGTTGAAGGCGCCGAAATACAGTTCGGCCAGATTGATCGTGGTGGTCGCGACATGGTCGTCGCCGACGGTCCTGATCCGATCGGCGACTGCGCGGTTGCCTCGCAGCATATGTACGATCGTGTCGGTATCCAGGAGATAGATCACAGAGCCACGCGCTCGGACCGCCGATTCCGTTCACGGTCTTTGTATATTTCTTCAATGATCTCTTTGGCCGACCGCTCATCCTTCCAGGCTCCCACGAGCGGCTCGAACCGGCTGCCCCCGCCGGCTTTTTTGATGGACGACTCCAGCAACGTTTCTATGACCTTTGAACGGCTTCGATGCTCTCTCTTGGCGAGTCGATCCACTTTCTTGACCAATTCCTCATTGAGATAGATTGACACTTGCATGCGCACCTCCCGATGCTGGTTGCGCCAAGTAAAACATAATATGTTTGCATTGGCAAGCAAGGGAGGACTTTCGACGATTGATTGCTCGTGACCGCACCGGCGGCGACTCCGTGATCGTCTCTGCTTGCTGACGTGTTGGATGCCGTTTCAGGGCGACAAGACGGCCTCGCTCAGGCAGCAGGGGCAGGTCTTAGGCAAGATCAAGGCAGTTGTCCTACATTTGCATTCCCCGGCTGGATTCTCCTACCATAGGGCCTGTTCTGGAGGGGGGCGTGACTCAGCCCATCACTGAAGAAGAGGTCAAGCACCTGATTCACGAATGGGGCCGCTTGCACAACGACCACGCCCCCCTGTCGGCGTTCATGCCGATCATTGCCGAGGAAGGGTTTGAAATCCGGTTCGGGGACTTCGTGTTGAAGGGCTATGCAGGGTTGGAGGAGCACCAGGAGATCAAACGGCAATTCTTCGACGAAGCCCACATCTACAACTCGATCGACGTGACGGCGTTTCCCGACCGGGCGGAGGCCAAGTCGGTGGTGCAATGGGAAGCCAGCGTCCGGGAAGCCTCCGCCCCGCGGAGTACCCGCCTCAAGGCCGTGATCCACCATTCCTGGCTGATCAAGCGCTCGCCCTTGTCCGGCAAGCCGGTGATCGTGCACCACATCGTGGACTCCTTCAAGTACCTGCCCGGCTTCGAGCCGCCTCCTCGCGTGAAACTCCCTCCCCATCTTGACCTCCCGTAATAAACGGACGTTGAAGTCGAGCAAATTTCAGTGTAACGGCCGCCAAAATTTGTTCCTGCCGCCCGACTGCCTATCTCTTGTACAGTGACCATTTTCCCTCTGTCCACGCCCGTTCCTTCTTCATAGGTCCTCAAGCTTCTTGATGTTTCGCCACCCTGCCGGTTGAGACCTTTCGGGCGCACCCTGAGCGGCATGATTGTTGCGGCACCCCCTGTGGAGCCAAGGGGTATCTCTATGAGTAGGGGCAAGACAGATCTTCTGCTCGGAGGGGCGACAGTCGCTCTGGCCGCCTGTCTGTTTGCCCTGGATCTGGTTTTGCCGCTGGGGTCCGAGGTCGGAGCCTTCTATGCCGTTCTTGTCCTGCTCTCGCTCTGGACGCCCCTTCGCCCCTATCCGCTCCAGCTTGCGGCCGGCGCGTCGGTGCTGGTCATGCTGGGCTTCTTCCTCTCGCCGTCCGGTCCCGGACCCTGGACGGGAATCACCCATCGCCTGCTGGCCCTCCTGCCGATATGGATCACGGCGCTCCTCCTGCTCCGGCACGGGCGGACCGAGACCACCCTGCGGGAGTCGGAGACGAAGTTCCGCTCCGTGACCCAGTCCGCCAGCGAGGCCATCGTCCTGGGTGACCGCAACGGGCTCATTACCTTCGTCAACAAGGCCGCCCAGTCCATCACCGGGTATTCGGAAGAGGCGCTCAGGGGCAAACCGATCCGCCGCCTGTTGCCCGAACGCTACCATGACTTATTTGAAAAAGCGGTGGAACGGTCGCGGGCCACGGGCGACGTGCATGTGGTGGGGAAGACGGTCGAAGTGTTCGGCCGCCGCCAGGACGGCAGCGAGTTTCCGCTGGAACTGTCCCTGGGCATCGGGGCCGCGGGCGCCGGCGCGTTCCATTGCGCGATCTTCCACGACATCTCCGAGCGCAAACGGGTGGAGGATCAGCTCCGGTACCAGGCCCTCTACGATGCCCTGACGAATTTGCCGAATCGCGCCTTGTTCAGCAACCACCTCGAACAGGCGTTCTCACGCGCGAAACGGGACCAAGGCTATCTGTTCGCCGTGCTGTTTCTCGACCTGGACCGCTTCAAGATGATCAACGACAGCCTGGGACACCTCCAGGGCGATCGTCTCCTGGAGGCCGTGGCGCGCCGCCTGGACGGGTGCCTGCGGCCGGGCGATACCATTTCGCGCTTCGGCGGGGATGAGTTCGCGGTCCTGCTCGATCCGATCAAAGACGTCAGCGACGCCACCCGCGTCGCCGACCGGATCCACACCGCCCTGCGGCCGCCGTTTTCGCTCGACGGGCACGAGGTGTTTGCCTCCGCCAGCATCGGCATCGCGCTCAATACCACCGGCTATGACCAGTCGGAATGCATTCTGCGGGATGCGGATACCGCCATGTATCGCGCGAAGGCCTTGGGCCGATCGGGCACCGAGGTCTTCGACACGGCCATGCACGCCCAGGCCGTCACCCGCCTGCAGTTGGAGGCCGACCTGCGCCGGGCCGTGGAACACCAGGAATTCCGCATTTTCTACCAGCCCATCGTTTCCCTGGCGACCGGCCGGATGAGCGGGTTCGAGGCCCTGGTCCGCTGGCAGCATCCCGAGCGCGGGCTCGTGACCCCGGCGGAATTCATCCCGGTGGCGGAGGAGACCGGGCTGATCATCCCCATCGGCTGGTGGATCCTGCGCAAGGCCTGCCGGCAGATTCGCGTCTGGCAGACGCGCTATCCCGCCACCCCGCCGCTCTCCGTGAGCGTGAACCTGTCCGGCAAACAGTTCGTCCAGGCCGACCTGGTCGAGCAGATCGACGGCCTGCTGCGGGAGGTCGGCCTGGACGCGCGCAGCTTGCGGCTGGAGATCACCGAAAGCGTGATGATGGAGCACGCGGACTTCATCGTCGCCATGCTGAAGCAACTGAAGGAGCGGGGCATCCAGTTGTACATCGACGACTTCGG
Organism: uncultured Nitrospira sp.; assembly: GCA_964552455.1. Lineage (GTDB taxonomy): Bacteria > Nitrospirota > Nitrospiria > Nitrospirales > Nitrospiraceae > VGXG01. The sequence continues at coordinate 10,375 of CAZKHY010000098.1, read as the reverse complement.
CACGGGGTACTCCTCCTTGAGCTACCTGCACCGCTTCGCGATCGATGCGCTCAAGATCGATCTGTCCTTCACCAGCCGCATGCGGACGAGCGCCAAGGACCGGGAGATCGTCCGGACGATTATGATGCTGGCGCAATCGCTGGGCATTGCGTCCATCGCGGAGGGCATCGAAACATCGGAGCAACTGGCGCAGCTTGAGCAGCTCCACTGCCATGCCGGCCAGGGCTATTATTTTTCCCAGCCGGTCGACGAGCTGGCGGCCGAATCGTTGCTGACGGGAGGCTGTTCCGTGAAGGTCGAGGGATAGCGCGTGACCTGATATCACGGTCGTTCGGGCTTGCCTGCCGGAATCTTCTTCCCTTGGCGTCGTTCCCCGCTCACGGGAGTCGTAAAAAGACGCTCAAGTTCTTCAGCCGTTCAGCCGACACGATACAGTGAGGGCAGAGGAGGCCGCGCCATGGACATGGAATTCCTCCATAGACCGACGCTGGATGCCTTCCTGGAGTGGCATTCCGGCATCCTGGTGACGTCCTCGGGGACGTTTCAGCTCACCCTGGAGCAGAAACACGAGTCGGTCCGGTTCTTCGCCCCCCAGATCCTCTTTCTTGAGTTTCGGCCGCCGGACGAACTCCCCGGCCGGTAGGATTTCGTTCCCATTCCCCTGCCCCCCCAGCAACCACACCAAGTGGATCGCTCTCAGGTCTCGATAAGCCGGGTGGCGGCTCGTCGATCAGCCTTACGACGTCGTGCGGAGTTCAATGCCATATCGAGGGGCGGAAATGGCCTCGCTCCGACAGCGGGGGCAGCGGCTGGGCCTGGTCAGGCGGGTGCGCGAGCGAAAACCGTACCCGCAGTCCTGGCATTCGGAGGGCTCCAGCAGGAACCGGCGCGTCCGGTCGTGCGCGACGGACCGGACGATGTGGGCCAGGTGCTCTTCGACCTGCCGCTCCGGAATCCCCACCAGTTCCGCCAGTTGCCGGGCGGTCCGGCGGGTCTCGGTGATCAGCTCCATGATCTGCTGCCTGGGGGTCCGGTCTTGCATCTGGACGAGACTCCTGCCTTGCCTCTATTGGATGGACATTCGCCGGCGCTCATGATAATCGTTTCTGCCGTCTGATGACGACCAGGGACATCCCATGACCACGCCATGACCACGCGCATCTTTCTCGTCCGCCACGGGGCGACGGTGCTCAGCGCGGAGGACCGCTTCGCCGGAGCCACCGATGTGGAGCTCTCCGCCGAGGGGCGCGCCCAGGTGGAACATCTCGCCCAGCGGTTGGCCGGCACCCCCATCACGGCCGTCTACTGCAGCCCGTTGAAGCGGACGGTCGAGACCGCGTCCATCCTTGCGCGCCCGCACGACCTGCCGCCGATTCCCAAGGACGGTCTGCGGGAAATCGACCACGGCCGGTGGGAGGGGCTGAAGCGGGCCGAGGTGGAGGCCCGCTTCGCGGAGGAGTTCGCGGCCTGGGAGGCCGACCCCTTCACCTTCGCCCCGGAAGGCGGCGAATCCGGCCTGAGCGTGATGGCGCGCGCCCTGCCCGTGATCCGCGAGGTCGTGCTGACCCACGCGGGAAGCAACGTGCTGGTCGTCTCCCACAAGGCCACCATCCGGTTGCTGATCAGCAGCCTGCTCGGCTTCGACGCGCGGGGCTACCGCGACCGGCTGGATCAGTCCCCCGCCTGCCTGAACGTGATCGACTTCAAGGACCCCACGAAGGCCCGCCTGATGCTCTTCAACGACGTGTCGCACTATGCGGGCCAGCCGTCCCGCCAGCACGTGCACCTCTCCACGTGGTGGGAATCCTCCGGTCAAACGTGAAAGGCCCTCTGACGAGAGCCGGGCTCAGCGCGGCTCCTTGCAGGGGGGCCGCACGGGGATCTCGCTGAAGTCCCGCACTTCCCTCCGCGAGATGATGAATTCGTAGGGTTCCGGGCGGGCTTTGAGATACGGCTTCGGCCGGCTGAGCTCGTCGGGCGGGGAGTCCGTGCAGAGGACGGTAAGGGACAGGGGGCCTTCGGCCAGGTCCGTCACCTGCTTGGCGTTCAGGATTCGTCCGCACAGGTGCTGGTCCCGGTCGGGCTCGATGACTTTCTTGTCGCTCTCGCGGGCGCGGAAAACGATCCCCTCCGGCCGTTCGTCGTAGTTCATGACGTTCAGGCTGCACTGGGGCAGGACCCTGACGCTGCCTTCGCTTTCGTCGAACCAGACGGGGCGCTCGGTTCTGTTCCAGTAGAGCAGGAATTGCCGGTCCGTCGCCTGGGAATCCTGCGCGGTCAAGGTCCCCGAATAGACGTAATGGTGGGCGCAGCCGGCCAGCAGCGTCCAGAGGGTCATGCAGCAGAGCCATCGGTTCATCGTCCAGCCCTCCCTCGTCAGCCCAGCAGGCTGACCAGATCGTCTCCCAGGCCCGGATGGTGCCAGTACCCGACGTGAGCCATCAGCCAGGTCTTCCCAATGTCCACGACGCGGTCCTGGATCAGCCAGCCGCAGTTCTCGTCGTCCGTGGCGAACCGTTCCACGATGTCATAGCCCGCCTGGGGTTTGCCGTAAAACGACCCGCTGACGACCGGGTCGGTGCGGGCCCAGTAATTGATCCAGCGCAGGAACTTCCGGCCTTCGCCCAGGGACTTGACGCGGTTGCGCTTGAACAGCTTGAGCCCCAGCGGGGAGCCGAGGGTCACCAGCCCCTGGACGGGCCAGGTCTTCCGGTCGTCCCGCTCAAAGTGCTCGTCGGACCTGATGAGCTGGTTGACCGCGTCGAAGGCGTAGACCGAGCCGAGGCTGTGAGCGACCAGGTAGAGCGGGTTGCCCTCCTCGTAGACCTCCAGGATCCGATCCACCAATCCCTGCCGGATGATCTGAGCGGTGCTGCCGTCCGCCAGGGCGATGACGACGTCCCCGATGATGTCCACCGCCAGGTCGATCGCCTTCTGTTCGAGCATGTTCTGGGCGAACAGCTCGAGTACGGTTTTCAAGGCCTGCTGGGCGTCGTCGTTGATGTTTTCGTAGCGGTACATCGCCGTGTCAAACGGCAGGGGGGCGCCGTTGAGGCGGGAGAGGATGAGCTCCTTGATGTCCTGATGTTGGTTCTGGTCCTTGTCCTCTCCGACCTCCACCCCATGGACCACCAGCACCAGCTTGGGTTTGGTTGAATCGACCGGCATAGGGCCTCCTTACGGAAGGAACGGGCTTGCGCGGCTACAGCAGGCTCTTGATCGGCACCGCCGGGTCCTGGAGTTGCGCCTCCTTGCCGGACAGGTCCCGCTTCTGCCGGATGAGGCGCTGCAGGAGGGGCAGGTCCTTCGCGCTCGCGTTGATTGCGAAGTAGGCGCGCAGGGCCTGCTGCTTGAGGTAGAGCACCGTGAAAGACCGATCCTCCATGCGGCCGCGCAGGAGGATCCGGTCGTGCTCGCTCTCGTCCCCGGCAAACTCCAGATGCAGATCGAAGATGTCCGACCAGACGTAGGTCAAGAGATCATAGGGGTTGCGGGCGCCCGCCATGTTCTGTCCGGCTAATTCTCCGCAGAACTCCGCATGGCCCCAGTGCTCCACCCGCCGGCGCTTGCCGAAAAAGGGGTCCGGGTAGTTGGCGACATCCCCGGCTGCATAGAGGTCCGGGTGGGAGGTCTGCAGGTATTCGTTGACGACGATGCCGTTGTCCACCGCCAGACCGGCCTGCTGCGCCAGCTCCACGTTGGGCAGGATGCCGATGCCGACGCAGACGAAATCGCAGGGCAATTCCTGTCCGGATCGCGTCAAAACCGAGGAGGCCCGGTCCTTGCCGCGAATTTCCGTGGCCGCCTCGTTCGTCTTGAACGTGACGCCCTTGCCGGTGCAGTGGTCCTGGAAGAAGCCGGCCAGGGTTGCGTCGGTAAACCGGGCCCAGATATGGGGCCGGGGCTCGATCACGGTGACCTGCACGCCTCGCTGGGTCAGGGAGGCGGCCAGTTCCATGCCGATGAAGCCGCCCCCGATGATGACCGCGCGTTTGCCCCGGTCTGCTTCGGCGGCAATGGCCGCGGAATCGTCCAGCGTGCGGAGATAGTGGACTCCCGGCAGGGTGCTGCCGGGGATGTCCAGGGTGACCGGCCTGCCGCCGGTCGCGATGAGGGCCTTCTCGAACGACAGGCTCTCGCCGTCGGCCAGCGTGGCGGTCTTGGTGGAGGGGTCCAACCGCGAGACGGTCACACCGAGGACGAGATCGATCCGCTGCTCGTGGTAGTACGACTCCGGGTCGAAGAGGAGATTCTGGACGGATTTTTCGCCCCGCAGGAACTCTTTGGAGAGCGGCGGACGGTCGTAAGGAACGCGGCGTTCCTGGCCGACCAGAGTGATGCCCCCGTCCGAGTCCTTCGCCCGGAGCTGTTTGGCCGCCTGGCTTGAGGCGAGTCCCCCGCCGATCAGAAGGTACTTAGTGGACTTCATGGGTCACCCGGATCGTGACGGAACTCCCTCCACCAGTACGCCAACCCCGGCGAAAAATCAACTGCGGCGTGGATACGCGCTTCTTCGGCCTCGACCGGCTATAATGGGCGCGTATGCCCGAACATCCGGACGATCTGGTGACCTTGCGCGACTTCGAGGCGCTGGCGGCCGCGCGGCTCCCGAAGATGGCCTACGACTTCTATGCCGTCGGCGCGGGGGACGACCTGACGCTCCGGGAGAATCAGCAGGCCTACGATCGGTTGCGCCTCAAGTACCGCGTCCTCAGAGGCGTGAGCCGACGGGACCTCTCCACCACCGTCCTGGGCCGGCCGGTCTCGATGCCGATCCTGATTCCGCCCATGGCCTTTCAGGGCCTGGCCCACCCGGACGGCGAGGCGGCGACGGCGAAGGCGGCGGGCGCCGCCGGCACGATCATGGCGGTGAGCACCTTCGCCAATTGCGCGCTCGAAGACGTGAAGGCGGCGGCGTCCGGCCCCCTGTGGTTTCAGCTCTACGTCTTTCGAGACCGATCGGTCAGCGCATCGCTCGTGCAGCGGGCGGAAGCCGCGGGGTATTCGTCGATCGTGTTGACCGTGGATGCGCCGCTCCTCGGCCGCCGAGGGGCCGACGTCCGGAACAAGTTCCGGTTGCCGGCGGACATGGCGCTGAAGAACCTCCAGCCGTACGCCCGTGAGCGCCTCCCTGCCGGCGCCTCCGGCGACGAGATCGCGAATTACTTTGTCGGCACGCTCGACGCCTCGCTCACGTGGAAGGACGTCGAATGGCTCGCGTCCCTCACGCGCCTCCCCGTCCTGGTCAAAGGAGTCGTTCGGCCGGATGATGCGCAGCGGGCCGTGGACAGCGGGGTCGCAGGCATCATCGTGTCCAATCATGGAGGCCGCCAGCTCGATACGGCCCCGGCCACCATCACCGTGCTGCCGGAGATCGTCGAGGCGGTGGCGGGACGCCGGAATGAGGTGGACGTGCTGGTGGACGGCGGCGTCCGTCGCGGCACCGACGTGGTCAAGGCCCTGGCGTTGGGGGCCAGGGCGGTCCTGGTTGGAAGGCCGATCCTCTGGGGCTTGGCCGCCGGCGGCCAGGCCGGCGTGGCGAAGGTCCTGGACTTGCTGCGGGACGAACTGGACCTGACCCTGGCCCTGTGCGGCTGTCCGTCGGTCGGGGACGTGACGAAAGATCTGATTGCATAGGCCTGTGGGTCTATGACGGACGTGACGGCATGAACGGTCGGGACCGGTAAGGATTTCACGATGGGGCGAGAGACACCGTCGGGACTGGTGTTGCTGTCCGGGAAGCGGGTGCAGAGGATTCCCTTCGGACACCTGTGGGTCTATGAAGGGGATGTCGAGGAGGTTCAGGGCAATCCGGCTCCTGGCGACTTGGTGGATCTCTCCACCAACTCGGGCCGGTTCTGCGGCCGAGGCTTTTACAATCCCCACTCCAAAATCCGTGTCCGCATCCTGACCTTCCGGGACGAACCGATCAACGAAGGCTTCTGGGCCAAGCGTCTGCAGAGCGCCGGGGCCCTGCGGAAGCGCGTCGTGGCGGACGCGAACGCCTACCGCCTGGTCCATGGGGAATCAGACCTGCTGCCTGGCCTGATCGTGGACCGCTACGGGGAGCTGCTGGTGATGCAGACTTTGTCCTGGGGCATGGACCGCCGCAAGGACCCGCTCGCCGACCTGCTGCTGCGCCAGACCGGGGCCGGGGCCCTGTATCTGCGCAATGACGCGAATCCCCGGGCGCTTGAGGGTTTGCCCATGGAACAAGGATTTCTCCGAGGGACGGGGCCGACCAAGGTTGAGATTCACGAAGGGCCGGCGCGCTTTCTGGTGGATGTGGAGCATGGGCAGAAGACCGGCTGGTTCTGCGACCAGCGCGAAAACCGCCGGGCGGCGGCCTCGCTGGCCGGTGATGCAGAAGTGCTGGAGGTCTTCTGCCATACGGGCGCGTTCGGCATCCAGGCGGCGTTGCACGGAGCCAAATCCCTGCTGGGGCTGGACGCCAGTGCCCAGGCTGTTGCGTCGGCGCGCGAGCATGCAACCAGGAACGGGGTCGAGAAGGTCTGTCTCTATCGCGAGGCGGATGCCTTCAAGGAACTGCCGAAACTGGAGCGGGGAGGTCAGCGCTACGATCTGGTCATCCTGGACCCTCCGGCCTTTGCGCGGGGCCGTCATGCGGTGGCCCAGGCTCTGGCCGGGTACAAGGAGGTGAACCTTCGGGCCATGCGCTTGGTGCGTCCCGAAGGATTCCTCGTCACCTGCTCCTGCTCCCACCATGTCAGCGAAGCGTCTCTGTGGAGCACGATCCTGGAGGCGGCCGGTGACGCTCGGCGGCCGGTTCGCCTGCTGGAGAGCCGATCGCAGGGGCGCGATCACCCGGTGCTGGCGTCCATGCCGGAGACCCGTTATTTGAAATGTTTTATCCTGCAGGTGCTCTAGCCGGCTGCGGAAGAGGGTCTCACAATTTGTTCATACCACTCACTGAGGAGCATGCACCATGAGGTTCCCGTCGGAGCCCTTCAAGATCAAGGTGGTGGAGCCGATCAAGCGGACGACGCACGAGGAGCGGGACCGGCTGCTCCGCGAGGCCGGGTACAATCTTTTCCACATTCCGGCCGAGAGCGTCTACGTGGACCTCCTGACCGACAGCGGGACCTCGGCCATGAGCGACAACCAGTGGGCCGGGCTGATGCTGGGAGATGAGTCCTACGCCGGCAGCAGGAACTATTACCACTTCGAGGACACCGTCCGCTCCATCTTCGGCTACAAGCACGTGATCCCGACCCACCAGGGCCGCATGGCCGAAAACCTCCTGTTCACCACGGTGGTCAAACCCGGCATGGTGGTGCCGAACAACATCCATTTCGACACGACCCGCGCCAACGTGGAGCACCAGGGAGCCGAGGCGCTCGACCTGGTCGTCAAGGAAGCCTACGATCCCCACTGCGAGGTCCCCTTCAAGGGCAACATGGACCTGGTCCGGTTGGAGAAGACGATCAACCGGGTGGGGCGCGACCGCATCCCGCTGGTCATGCTGACGATCACCAACAACAGCGGCGGCGGCCAGCCGGTCTCCATGGAGAACGTCAAGCAGACCAGGGCGTTGCTGAACCGCTACGGCATCCCGCTCTTCTTCGACGCCTGCCGCTTCGCGGAAAACTGTTTTTTCATCAAGGAGCGCGAAGCGGGCTACGCCGACAAGCCCATTCCGGCCATCGCCCGCGAGCTGTTCGGTTACGGGGACGGCTGCACCATGTCGGCCAAGAAGGACGGCCTGGTGAACATCGGCGGGTTCCTGAGCCTCAACCACGACCAGTGGGTGCAGGACATCACGAACTTGTTGATTCTCGTGGAAGGCTTCCCGACCTACGGGGGGCTGGCCGGACGCGATCTGGAAGCGATCGCCCGCGGGCTCCGCGAGGTGCTGGAGGAGGATTATCTGAGCTTCCGGATCGGGCAGGTCCGTTACCTGGGCGAGTTGCTGGATCAGGCCGGCGTGCCGATCCTCAAGCCCGTCGGCGGCCACGCGGTCTACCTCAACGCGAAGGAGTTCCTCCCGCACCTCTCCCCGGAGGCGTTCCCGGCCCAGGCGCTGACCGTGGCCCTCTACCGCGAGTACGGCATCCGCGGCGTGGAGATCGGGACGGTCATGTTCGGCAAGAAGGACCCGGTCAGCGGCAAGACCGTCCATCCGGAGCTGGAGCTGGTGCGCCTGGCGATTCCCCGCCGGGTCTACACGAACATGCAGATCACCTACGTGGCCGAGTCCATCGCCGAGTTGTTCCGGCGGCGCGAGGCCATCGCCGGGCTGGCCATGACCTACGAGGCCCCGGTCCTTCGCCACTTCACCGCGCGTTTCCAGCCCTTGGAATCCACCACCGGAGGGTAAGGCGAGCGCGCTCCCGGTCCGTTCAAGCTCACCGGCAGCCGGGCGCCGCGCCGGTGACCGAGCAGGCGGGGCGCGTCCGCCGTCCTGACAGCGACGGCGCGGTGGCCTCGAGGCGGGATGCGACGGCCAGCACCGCGCGCGCGGCCGACGCCTCCGGGTCGCAGGCGGCCAGCAACTGCCGCTTGCAGACGGACCGTTCGACCGCCGGGTCCGCCGGAACCGTGCCGAGACAGGCCAGCGAAACCGGTCTGCCCAGCCCGTCCCGGATGAACCGATCGGCGACCTGCTGCAGTTGGTCCACCAGGGCCTGCCCGTCCCGGTCCTTCGGGACCTGGTTCATGACCAGCGAGAAAAGGGTGCGGTTCTGTTGCACCGCCATCACTTTGATCGCCGCGTAGGCGTCGGCCAGCGAAGTCGGCTCCGGTGTGGCGACGACCAGCACTTCCTCGGCCAGCGAGGCGATGTAGAGGACGACGTCCGAGATCCCGGCTCCGGCGTCCAGGAGGAGATAGTCGTGGTCGCGACCGAGCGTCTCGATGATGTCGGGCAGCCGTTCCTGCAAGCCGCTGGTCAAGCGCGAATAGTCCGCCATGCCGGAGCCGGCCGGCAGGATGCGCAGGCCGCCCGGCCCTTCCAGGATGACTTCCTCCAGCCGGTGTGCGCCGACGATCACGTCGTGCAGGGTGGCGGTCGGATTCAGGTTCAACATGATGTCCAGATTGGCCAGGCCGAGGTCCGTGTCCAGCACCAGCACCCGCCGGCCGGCCTGCGCCAGCGCCCAGCCCAGGTTGGCGGCCAGGCAGGTCTTGCCGACGCCCCCCTTGCCGCTGGTGATGGCGATGACCCGTGCGCTTTTGGTCGCTTCATCCATAGTCAGCTTCCTTCTAAGGCCCGTTGGGCTCATTGAACAGGGCCGCTCGCTCGTCGCCCGACAGGGTCGTGGCGGTCGGGGCCCCGCCCCAGGCCCGATTGCGGCCGTGGGCCTTGGCCTGGTAGAGGTTCCGATCCGCCGTGGCAAGGAACTCCGTGGGGTTCAGCGGCGCCCAGGGGAGCGAGCAGGCCACCCCGACGCTGATCGTCACGTGCACCGTCGTCTGCTCGCTGAGAGGGATCGCCTCGGCGGCGATTCTGGCACGCAGCCGTTCTGCGGCCTGCGTGGCGTAAGCCGCGAAACTGTTCGGCAGGATGATGGCGAACTCTTCGCCGCCGTACCGGGCGACCGTATCCATGGGGCGCAAGTTTTCGGCCAGAACCCGGGCCACGCCTTGCAATACTTGATCGCCCGCCGGATGTCCGTAGGTATCGTTGATCTTTTTGAAGTAATCCAGGTCTAGCATGAGCAGGGAACAGGGCTCGCCGGTCCTGACGGCCCGCTCGACTTCACGCTCAAGGGTCAGGCCGAAATGGCGGGCGTTGGCCAGCCCCGTGAGTCCGTCCTGCAAGGACAGCTCGCAGAGCGCGTTGATGACGAGCTGCAGCAAGCTTCGCTCGTCCTCGGCCTCCGCGGCCGGGTCTGGGTAGCCGGCTTGGCGAAGCAGGCGGAAGGCCTCGGCCAGGTCGATGCCGGCGACCGAAGTCGAAGACGGCTGGAGACCGGGCTTTGCCAGAGGCGAGTTCATGATGGCCCACACAGAGCGCTTGGGTACAGTCTGTAATCGGCAGGATCGCGCCGGAACTTAAATGGGCCGGCTGGATGATCAGGGCGTGGTTCGGCGGGCGGGAGGAATGGGCGGTTGCCGGTCGGGAAGGGTCCGGACGGCGGCCTTGCGCCGGGCCTCACGGGCCGTCATGGCGACCGCCAGCCCCACGCTCACCAGCACGCCGGTCGGCAGGTTTGTGGCGACGATCGTGCCCAGCGTGCCGACGTAGATCGCCACCACAGCGACGGAGCCCCGTAAGGCCCCGGAGGATTCAGGTGGCGCACACGTGGACGATTTGGAAACAGGGTTCGGTGAAACGGGTCGCGCGGGCGGCGCTCACCGGTCCGGAAACAGCCAGGGGACTTCGACTTTGCGACGCCGCTCATAGGCCGTGATC
>CAZKHY010000097.1:0-13812 GCA_964552455.1 uncultured Nitrospira sp. | reverse complement strand
CACGTCGTCGCGTTTGTGAATGCCGCTCTCGCTCACGATCATCTTGTCAGACGGGATGCGCTTGGCCAGGCGGAAGGTCACGGCCAAATCGGTCGAGAACGTCCTGAGGTCACGGTTATTGATCCCGATCAGCCTCGCCTCCGGCAGCCGTTCCAGCACCCTATCCAGCTCCCGCTCATGGTGCGTCTCAATCAGCACATCCAGCTCCAACTCGCCGGCCAGCGCGAAGAAGTCCACCAATTGCCTGCGCTCCAGGGCCGCCACGATCAGGAGCACCGCATCGGCCCCGTAGGCCCTCGCCTCGTAAAATTGGACATCATCCACCATGAATTCCTTGTTCAGGCAGGGCAACCCGACTTTGTCCTTGACCGCTTTCAAATAATCCAAGCTGCCCTGAAAGAAATCCTTGTCGGTCAGGACCGACAAGGCCGAAGCTCCATGTTCCTTGTACTGCTCGGCGATCTTCACCGGCTCGAACAAGTCCTTGAACTCCGGCCGAAGTAGACCGAGGCTCGGGGAGGCTTTCTTCACTTCGGCGATGAGGGAAGGACTGTCTTGCGGGCGGGTCGCTTTGAGAGCCTGAATGAACCCCCGCGTCGCTCCCCGGTCGCTGATCCTGGACTTGAGCTCGACCAGGTAGCCGCGGCTCTGCTTGTGCCGGACTTCCGCTTTCTTGTGCTCAATAATCCGATCCAGGATCATATCGTCACTCGTCACTCGTCACTCGTCATTCGCTGGGGAAAAGTGCCCTTGCCTCTCTCCCCTCGGATGACGCACGACGATTGACACTCACTCTACTTATTCGTGAACGCGACCAGCCGCTCCAGCTTCTCGTAGGCCGCGCCGCTCTTGATCACCTTGCCGGCCAACTCATAGCCTTCGAGCAGGGTCTTGGCCTTGCGGCCCGCGACGAAAGCCGGCGCCGCGTTCATGCAGACGATGTCCCGCTTGGGACCAGGCTGACCTTGGAGAATCTCACGCAGAATGTGGGCGTTCTCCTCGGCCGAGCCGCCGGCCAGGTCCTTGGACCGGACCCGTTCCAACCCGAAGTCTTTCGGCTCCACAAAGTACGTGGACACCACGCCGCCCTTGCCTTCGGAAACCTTCGTGCGATCCGTCAGGGTGATCTCATCCAGCCCGTCCATCCCGTGGACGATGAAGCAATGTTGCGTGCCGAGCCCCAACAACACCTTGGCCATCAACTCCGTCAGGTTCTGATCATAGACCCCCAGGACCTGATAGCCGGCCCTGGCCGGATTGGACATGGGCCCCATGACGTTGAGGAGGGTCCTGATTCCCATGTCCTGCCGGGCGGCCGCGCAATGTTTCATCGCGCCGTGGAACAGGGGCGCGAAGAGGAACCCGATACCCACTTCGTTTACAGAGTCTGCGACCCGCTCAGGCGAGAGCTCGATCCGGACGCCCAGCGCCGCCAGCACGTCGGCGCTTCCGGAGCGGGAGGACACAGCCCGGCCTCCGTGCTTGGCCACCGTGAGCCCACCCCCCGCCACGACGAAGGCGACCGTCGTGGAAATGTTGAAGGTATGGGCTGCATCCCCGCCGGTCCCGCAGGTGTCCACCACCAGCGGATCGGCCACCCTGATGCTGGTCGCTTTGGCCCTCATGGCTTTGACGGACCCGGCGATCTCCTCCACCGTCTCCCCTTTGATCCGCAGGCCCATGAGGTAGGCGGCGATCTGGGCGGGCGTGGCGGTCCCCTCCATGATCTCCAGCATGACCTCCTCGGCTTCCTTCTCCGAGAGGCTGGTCTTGTCGGCCAATTTGGCGATGGCGGCTTTGATCATGACGGAAAGAAAGCGATCGGCTCTCAGCGATCAGCTCTCAGCCGGACATTCTTTCCCAAAGCTGATTGCTGACAGCTCTTCAAAGTTTCAGGAAATTCCGGAGCAAGTCCATGCCGACGGCCGTGAGGATGGATTCCGGGTGGAACTGCACCCCCTCGACGCCGAGGGTCCGGTGACGCAGTCCCATGATCTCGCCTTCCGCCGTCTCGGCCGACACCTCCAGACAGTCCGGCAGGTTGGCCCGGTTCACCAGCAGCGAATGGTAGCGGGTCGCCTCGAAGGGATTGGCCAGGCCGTGGAAGATGGTTTTGCCGTCGTGATGGATCATCGAGGTCTTGCCGTGCATCAGCCGCCCGGCCCTGATCACTTCGCCCCCGAAGGCCACCGCCAGGGACTGATGCCCCAGACAGACGCCCAAAATGGGGACCTTGCCGGCGAAGCGGCTGATGGCTTCCACCGAGATACCCGCTTCCTTCGGCGTGCAGGGTCCGGGTGAAATGACAATCCGTTGGGGCTTCAGTTGCTCGATCTCCTCGACGGAAATCTTGTCGTTCCGATAGACCCGGACGTCCTCGCCCAACTCCCCCAGATACTGGACCAGGTTGTAGGTGAAGGAATCGTAATTGTCGATCATCAACAGCATAAAGAAGCCTTCAGCAATCAGCGTTCAGCTATCAGCCCTGGTAAACTTCAGCCTTCAGCCTTTTGCTAAAAGCTGAAAACTGACGGCTGACAGCTTGCCCTTATTCCAGTCCCCGCTCCGCCAGCTCGATGGCCTTCATCATGGCCTTGGCCTTGTTGCAGGTCTCCTCGTACTCCCGTCCGGGGTCCGAATCGGCCACGATTCCGGCCCCGGCCTGGATGTAGGCCTGCCGGCCCTTGATCACGATGGTGCGGATGTTGATGCAGGTGTCCATGTTGCCGGAGAAGCTGAAGTAGCCCACCGCCCCGGCGTAAGGCCCCCGTCGCGTCGGTTCCAATTCCTCGATGATCTGCATGGCGCGGATCTTGGGCGCGCCCGACACGGTGCCGGCCGGGAAGCAGGCCTTCATCACGTCGTAGACCGTCTTGGAGGGGTCCAGGGTCCCGTACACGTTGGAGACGATGTGCATCACGTGGGAGTACCGCTCCACCGTCATCAGCGCGTCCACCTTGACCGTCCCCTTCTTGGCCACGCGCCCGACGTCGTTGCGGCCCAGATCCACGAGCATCACGTGTTCCGCCCGCTCCTTCTCGTCCGCGAGCAACTCGCGCTCCAGCGCCCGATCCTGCTCCTCCGTGGCGCCGCGCCGGCGCGTCCCGGCGATCGGCCGGACCGACACCACCCCGTCTTCGCAGCGGACCAGGATTTCCGGCGAGGACCCGACCAGTTCCACCCCGCCCACCCGCAGGTAATACATGTACGGCGAGGGGTTGACGAGACGGAGCGCCCGGTAAATTTCCAACGGCGCGGTTTGGATCCTCGTCTCCCAGCGCTGAGAGAGCACGCCCTGGAAGATGTCCCCGGCCTTGATGTACTCCTTGGTCTTCATCACCATTTTTTCGAAGTCCGACCGGCTCATGTTGGAGGTGAAGCTGATCGGCTTCCGGCGGCGCTTCGGGCTGATCCGGCGCAGGGGGCGCTTGAGGCGCGCGATCATCCGCTCGATGCGGGCCGTGGCGTCGGCATGGGCGCGCTTCAGTTCGGACTCCTTGCCGGACGGCACGTGGGCGTTGGCCACCACCTTGATCGTCTGCGCCACGTTGTCGAAGATCAGCAGCGTGTCGGTGAGGAGGAACGCGAGGTCGGGAAGGCCCAGGTCATCTTTGCGGCGCGGCGGAATCTCTTCGAAGTACCGGACGACGTCGTAGCCCAGGTACCCCACCGCCCCGCCCACGAACCGGGGCAGGCCCGGCACGGTGACCGGGTGATAGGCGGCCATGATGTCGCGGAGCCGGTCCAGCGGGGTCTCGCCCGGTTTCTCGCCGACCGGCACCCGTTCCACTCGATTGCCGCGCGTGATCACGAGGGCGTTCCCCTCCTGGCGGATCACGATCGGCGAGCCGCTGCCCAGGAAGGAATAGCGGGCCCAGTTCTCGCCGCCCTCGACGCTCTCCAGCAGATAGGCGGAGGGGCCGTGGTCGATCTTGGTGAAGGCCGAGACCGGCGTTTCGAAATCGGCCAGGATCTCGCGGTAGAGGGGAATCAGGTTCCCCTGCGAGGCGAGGGACCGGAATTCCTCGTAGCTCAATGAGTAAGACGGGGTTGGCATGGACGATCCGCTTCGTGATGCCCTCTCCCTAACGTCCGACGATCAGCTTCTGGCCCACTTCCAGTTGATTGCTTTTGAGGTTGTTCCAACTCTTCAGGGTCGCGACGTCCACCCCGTACTGACGGCTCAGGCGATAGAGGGTCTCGCCCGGCTTCACCTGATGGTAGCGCGGCGAGCCCGGCTCAGCGCTCATGGCACCGGACTCAGGAGCAGAGGCCGGCGGCAGCGGCTCCATCGCCTGTCCCGGCTCCTCTCCCAGCAACGTCCTTTCCGGACTCTTTTCCTGGCGCTTGGGTTTGATGACGGACTTGCGCGGCTTGGAGAGGGCTTCCTGTTCTTTCAACATCGCCGCCTCCCTCATGGCCGCCGCATCTTCCTGGATCCGCTGCAACTGCTCCCGGACCGCCTGCACCTGGGCCGACAGCTCGCGGTTGCGGGCCTCCAGGTCCACGCTCTCGCGCTTGACGCGCTTGAGCTCGGCATCCAGATCGCCGGTCCGTTTTTCCTCCTGCGCCAGGAGCCGCTGGAAATTCAGCGCGCGGGCCTTTTCCGCTTCGTACTTTTCGGTCATCACGCAGCCGGTCAGCAGCATGACGCCGACCAGGGCTGCCGATAGGGGAAACAACTTGCCTGCTGTCATAGGTTCACCAATCTCCTCGTTTTATATGGACTCTCTATACCTCGCCCCTGAACCTTCGCGAGCCGGGAACTACGCCTTGTTCCGCCGAGGGTCAAGCCACGCACAGCCTATCACGTGATCGGTACGGGGGCAAACCGTGTTTCCTGGCTGGAGCAGCAAGGATAGAGCCGAACGTACAGAAAGTCAAAGCGAAAGAAGGTTCCGACCGGGGGAGAGGGCCGGACTCTCGTTTGACCCCTTTCCGGCTCTATGTTACGGTTTCACCTGGCCGCGCAGCGCTCAAACAACGATCACGCGAGGCGAACGAACTCTCGCATGAAGAGACAGCAGAACTCAGGGCAGGGTTCCGGAATGGGGCGGTCGCTTGTGGTGGACGGCGTCACCCTGCGCCTGGCCCAGCCGATGGACTCGTCCCAGGAATGGATCGGCGAGCGCGAGATCCTCAAGCAGCTCCTGGCCTGCTGGCTCGTGATCGACGAGAAGGACCTGCCCCTCGCGCCCCGCATCACCGGCCCGCCCGGCATCGGCAAAACCACCCTGGCCATGGCCGGGTCCCGCGAACGCAAGCAGGACTTGTACATTTTCCAATGCACGGCCGACACCAGGCCGGAGGATCTCCTGGTGACGCCGGTCCTGGCCGAATCGGGCACGATCGCCTACCATGCCTCGCCGCTCGTCACCGCGATGCTGACCGGCAGCGTCTGCGTCCTGGACGAGGGCAACCGCATGAACGAGAAGAGCTGGGCCTCGCTCGCCCCGCTCCTGGACCACCGGCGCTGCGTCGAATCCATCGTGGCGGGGCTGCTGATCCACGCCCACCCGGACTTCCGTTGCTGCGTGACCATGAACGAAGACGCCTCGACCTACGAGGTGCCCGACTACATCCTGTCCCGCCTGCAGCCGACGCTCAACATGGGATTCCCCCGCCGTGAAGATGAGCTGGCGATCCTGCGCTACCACATGCCGTTCGCCCCGGCGGAAATGCTGACCGTGACCGTGTCCTTCCTCCAGGAAGCCCACCAACTGAATCTGGAATTCTCGGTGCGCGACGGCCTTCACCTGTTGCAGTACGCGCTCAAACGGCTGGCCCAGGAGCCCTCCCATCCGCTCTCGAAGGACGCAGCCTGGAAGGAAGCCCTGGTCAAGGTGCTGGGGGAAGAGGCGCTGGATCTGGAAGGCTTGTCCCGGCGCAGGAAGCGGGCGATCGGGGACCAACCCTTGCCCCAAGGATTGGGGGACTTCTTTTTCGAAGGGGATGACCCGCTGCACCCGGAACGGTAAGCCACGGTCTGAAAGTGTGAAAGTCTTCAAGTCGTAAAGTCCTGGCAGCGGTAGACTTGATGACTTTCTGACTTTGCGACTTTATGACTACTACAGCCGACGCCGTCTTCCGCCTCTCACCCCGGATCGAGGTGCTGCCGGTCCTCCATGCCAGCGGCGACCTGGCGCAGGAAGTCCGCGAGACCCTGGTCGCGCGCCGGTTCGACTGTCTCGCGGTCCCCTTGCCCCCGTCGGTCGCACGACCGGTGGAACAGGCGATCGAGGACCTGCCGCGGATCAGCCTGGTCACTCTTCCGGAGCCGGAGGGAGAAGAAGGGCCGGCCGTCAGCTTCGTCCCCATCGACCCCTGCCAGGCCGTCATCATGGGCATCAGGGCGGCGATGGGAGAAGGCCTCGCCCGGGCTTACATCGACCGGGAGGTCACCGCCTTCGAACCGACGCCTTTCGCGGCACCGGACCCCTACGTCCTCAAGTCCGTGCCGCTGGCTTCCTTCGCCTCAGCCTTGCTCCCCTCCCTTTCGACCCCGTCTCCCCAAAGCCAGCAGCGGGCGCGCATCGCCTGGATGGCCTTCCGTCTGCACGAATTGGAACTAGACTACGAATCCATCCTCTGTCTCTGCCACCTCTCGGACTGGCCCTGGCTGCGCGAGGCCTACCGGGAGCGGAGGCCTTATGAAGAGCCGGAGCCTCCCGCCGGCAGGCCTTCGGTCTATCCGGTCGCGGCCTCCACCCTCTATTTCGTTCTGGGCGAGTTGCCGTTCTTGACGGAACTGTACGAACGGCGGCGCGCCGAGGTCCGCTCGGACCGCCACCTCTCGGTGGACGGCATCAAGGAACTGCTGCTGGAGACGAGAAACCGCTGGCAGGCGAGCACAGTGGGCCGGCAGGACGACCGGCGACATTCGCCAACCCATTCGATCGCCAACTGGGTCACCCCGCAGCTCCTGCAACTGTACCTGCAATATGTCCGGAACCTGGCCTTGATGGAACGGCGCCTGACGCCGGACCTCTACACGCTGGTGCTGGCCGCCAAGCAAATGGCGGGAGATGAGTTTGCCATCGCCCTGCTGGAGACGGCCAGAACCTATGTCTATCAGGACGAGGAAGAGGACCGGGGCCGGTTCAGGCCGGCCGTGGCCGCCGGCATCGGCAAGCTGGAGTTTCCGGACGGCCTCATCGCCGGGGCCAAGAACCGGCTCCAGGGTCCCCCGCTGCTCTGGCGCTCTCTCTCGCTCAGGCCCAAGCCGGCTCCGGCCAAGAGCCGCCGCTGGGCTCTCCAGTGGGACCCGTTCCGCCAGTGTTCCTGGCCGCCGGAGGATGGACGCATCGAGAGCTTCACAAGCCACGTGAGGGAACAGGCCAAAGCCATCTTGGGGGCCGATCTGGCCCGCGCTGAGAAGTTCACCACTTCCTTTAAGGATGGGCTTGATCTCCGCGAAACGTTGCGTCATTGGCATCAAGCCGGAAGATCGAACAGCCGGAACGTTCAAGGCCAGGGAAGCGCCCAAATCAGCCGGCCCCGCATGGACATCTACGTGAAGGAGATTCCGCCGGCCCGTGGCAACGTGGAAGCGGTCATCTTCCTCTTCGAGACCCCGGCCGATCCGGAAGTCTATTCCTGGCAAGCCACCTGGTTCGCGGAGCATCAGGAAGAGTCCACGCTCTGTTTTTACGCCAGCCCCTTCCAGGAGCAGATGGTGGGGCCCGGCATCGGCCAGTCACGCTACGGCGGCGCCCTCTTCCTGTTTCCGCCCAGACCCATCCCCGATATCTGGCAGGATCCCCGGCTGAGCTTTGCCAGGACCCTGGAAGAACGGCTCATCGCCGGAGGGGCCATCCATTCCATCGAGCCCCATATCGCGCTGGTCTCCCCCGTCCCTCCCCCGGCCCGGTGGCGACGAATCGCTCGACAATTCCACCGCCGATTGGTCACAATCCCCCTGAGCCGGTTTTCCGGCCAGACGCTGGACCAACTCCGCCGCTTTCACGTGCTGAACGGTCACGAGATCAGAAGCTACGCGGCCCGATTCATCCGTTAATCATTAAAATGGGAACCATACAACCGGACTATCTTTTTCATGGTGATTGACGATTCACGTTTAACGGTCAACGCTTTGCGAAGCATGATGCAGCCATGACCCCTGCCGAAGCCCAAAAACGCATCGACGCGCTGCGCAAAGAGATCCGGCGGCACGACTACCTCTATTACGTCAAGGACCGGCCGGAGATTTCCGACGCCGAGTACGACCGTCTGTTTCGAGAATTGAGCGACCTGGAGGCTTCCCACCCGGACCTCGTGACGCCCGACTCTCCGACCCAACGAGTCGGGGCCCCGCCGCTGGAGGAGCTGACGAAAGTCCAGCACGAGAAGCCCATGCTCAGCCTCGATTCGGTCATGGACCGGGATGACGTGCTGGCCTTCGACAAGCGGGTGCGACGCGAGCTGGCCAAGGAACTGGGGCGCGAGCCGGATGAAGTCGGGTACACGGTGGAGCCGAAATACGACGGGCTCTCGGTCGAGCTGGTCTATGAGAAAGGCCGGTTCGTCCGGGGCGCCACGAGAGGAGACGGGACCACCGGCGAGGACGTGACGGTGAACTTGAAAACCCTCCGGTCCCTCCCCTTGCAGTTGCAAACCGACGCCACCCCTCCCGCCCACCTGGTGGTGCGGGGGGAAGTCTACATGAAGCTGGACGACTTCCAGGCCCTCAACCGCCGCATCACCGAGCGGGGCGAAGAAGCCTTCGCGAACCCGCGCAACGCGGCGTCCGGCTCCCTCCGCCAACTGGATTCAAAAATCACGGCCGAACGCCCATTGGTCGTCACCTGCTACGAAGCCATGGCCCAGTCCGGCACGCTCCCGCCCACCCACTGGGACGAACTGGAAGCCCTGGCCCGGTGGGGTTTGCCCGTGCCGCTCCAGCGTCGCCTCTGCCGGACGATCGAGGAGGTCATCGCCTTCCACCACGAGGTCGAGCCGGAACGGGACCGGCTGCCCTTCGAGATCGACGGGATCGTCGTCAAGGTCAACCGTCGAGACTGGCAGGTGACCCTGGGCGAGAAGTCCCGGAGCCCCCGCTGGGCCATCGCCTATAAATTCACCCCGCGCAAGGAGATCACGCAGATCCAGGACATCGTGGTCTCGGTGGGCCGCACCGGCACGCTGACGCCGCTGGCCCTCCTCAAGCCGGTGGAAGTGGGCGGAGTCACGATCAGCCGGGCCACCCTGCACAATGCGGATGAAGTGGCGCGCAAGGACATCCGGGTGGGCGACACGGTCAAGGTGGAACGGGCCGGGGACGTGATCCCGGCCATCGCGGAACGGGTGCCGGTCCCGGGCGAACACCGCAAGCCCCCGTTCCGGATGCCGGACGTCTGCCCCGTCTGCGGCTCGGCCGTGGCGAGAGAAGGCGCCTACTATTACTGCTCCGGCCAGGCCGCCTGCCCGGCCCAGTTGAAGGGGGCGCTGGAGCACTTTGCGTCCAAACAGGCCCTCAACATCGACGGGCTGGGCAAGAAAACCGTGGCTCAACTGGTGGAACGGGGACTGGTCGAGAACCTGGCGGATCTCTACGCGCTGACGAAAGAACAGGTCCTGACCCTCGAGGGCTTTGCGGACCGTTCCGCCTCGCTCCTGACGGACGCGATCGAGAAGAGCAAGAGGGCGTCGCTGGAACGGTTCCTGATGGGGCTGGGCATCAGGCAAGTGGGGCAGCACATCGCCCGCGTGCTGGCGAGACGGTTCGGCACGCTGGACGCCATCATGAGCGCCGATCGCGAAACCTTCGAGAGCGTCCACGAGATCGGCCCGGAGATTTCCTCCAGCCTGGAGTCCTTCTTTCGGGAAGAGCACAACCGCCGCGTGATCCGGCGCCTGCTGGAGCTGGGCCTGACGATCGAGAAACCGGCCGAACAGGGCCATCCGGCTTCGCGGAAGCTGGAAGGCAAGACGTTCGTCTTCACCGGCGGGCTCGCGCGGTTCAGCCGCGATGAAGCCAAGCGGCTGGTCGAGGCGCTGGGCGGTCGCGCCACCTCCGGCGTCAGCAAGCACACGGACTACGTCGTGGCGGGAACGGACGCCGGCTCCAAGCTGGAGGAAGCCAAGAGGCTGGGCGTCACGGTGCTGACCGAAGAGGAGTTCCGCGCACTGATCGGGCCGCCGGAACGGTGAGCGATCCCATGGCCAGACCACGCACACACAAGCCCAAGTCCCCCGCCAAGAAACCGCCGCGGCCCCTTCACGCTCGCCGCAAGAAGGCGGGCGAGCAGGCCGCCCTCCGCGCGGCCAGGGTCGAGGCCGAACGGGCGCGCGCGCGCCTGGACTCCCTTTACGCCACGATCCCGATCGGACTGCTCTACGTGACGCCCGACCTCGTGATCGAACATGCCAGCCCCTTGATCGCGGACATTCACGGACGTCCCGTGGACGAACAGATCGGGCGGCGCTTGCCGGACCTCATCAAGCCGGAGCGATGGGCCAAGCTGAAACCGATCTATGAGAAGGTTTTGAAGACCGGCAGCTCGCACTACGGTGTGGAAGAGGAACTCCCCGATCCCCGCGTGCCGGGTCGGACCCTGTACTTCATGTCCGAGTACTATGCCGACAAGAACGAGGAGGGGGCGATCAAGGGAGTCCACGGCATCATGCAGGACATCACCGTGTTGAAGGAAACCCAGCGGGAACAGGAGCGGCAACTGAAGGAGCTGGAAGCCAAGAATCAGGAGCTGGACCAACTGGCCATCCGCGACCCGCTGACCGGCCTGTACAACCGGCGGTTCTTCGACGAATCGCTCAACCGGGAATGGCGGCGGTTCCAGCGGACCGGCGAGGCCTTCACGGTCACGATCATGGACGTGGACGCCTTCAAGACCATCAACGACCGGCACGGCCACGAAGCGGGGGATCGGGCGCTACAGCAGGTCGGGACGGCGCTGCGCGCGACCTTGCGGGCCAGCGACCTGGTGGCCCGCGTCGGCGGGGACGAATTCGCGGCCCTGCTGCCTGGAACGGACATCGAGCACAGCCAGCCGGTCATCGACAAGCTGCGCGAAGCCATCATGAAGCTGAGTCTGGCGACCCCCGCCGGACCGATCCCGATCTCCCTCAGCCTCGGCACCGCCGCGGTGCCGGGCCACCCGCCCGTCACCTCCGCCGCGGAACTCCTGCGGGTGGCGGACAAGCGGATGTACGAGGCCAAGCGCCACCACCTATCCGACTTGTCCGGACAGGCCGACTCCGGCTGAATCGGCCGGGACGCCCGTCTTCTCGGCCTTCTCTTCCTTCACGATCTGCACGCTCTTGATCGTCTTCTGATCCGCCTCCCGCACGACCAGGCGGCACTGGCCCGTCACGATCTCGTCGCCCACAGCCGGGATCCGGCCCAGCTGATCCTGGATCAGGCCGCTGATCGTGTTCGCGTCCTCGTCCAGGTTGACCTTCAGGAACTCGTTGATGCGGCGCACCTTGGTCCGTCCGTGGACCAGGATCTGGTTCTTTCCGATCCGCTTGATCAGCTCCTCGGTGATGTCGGTCTCATCCATGATCTCGCCGACCACTTCCTCGATCAGGTCCTCCAGCGTGACCAGGCCCATGATCCCGCCGAACTCGTTGACCACGATCGCCATGTGGCGCTTCTCCTGCTGGAACTGCTTCATGAGCTCGTCCGCCGGCTTGCCCGCCGGCACGAACAGCGCCGGGTGCGCGATCTCCTTGAGCCGCCGGTCGCAGCGGCCCTGGGCCAGCTCCATCAGGGCCTTGGTCTTGTAGAGAATGCCGGTGATGTTGTCCAGGGTGCCCTCGTAGACCGGCACGCGGGAATACTTGGACTTGAAGAGCTGCTCCTGCGCCTCTTTCAGCATCAGATTGCCGTCGAGCGCGAAGACGTAGTTGCGGGGCGTCATCGCGTCCTCGGCCGTGATGTCGTTCAACTGGAAGACGTTCTTGATCATCTTGACCTCTTCGGTCTCGATGAGCCCCGCCTTCCCGCCCACGTCCAGCATGATCTTCAGTTCCTCTTCGGTCACGAAGGGCACCGTCAGGCCCTTGCCGCCGGTCAGCTTGGCGATCATCGGCTCCAGCACGAACAGGACGGGAGACAGCACCTGTTCGATCCAGTAGACCGGGTAGGCCATGGCCAGGACGATCGGCACCGAATGCTTGGCCGCCAAGGTCTTGGGGACAATATCCCCGAAGATCAACAAGAGGAAGGTCAGGATGCCGGTGGCGATCGCCACCGCTTCCGATCCGAAGGTGCGGATCGTCAGGATCGTCGCCCAGGAAGCCGCGCCGATGTTGACCAGGTTGTCCCCGATCATGATCGTGGAGAGGAGACGCTGCGGGTTGGAACGGAGGCGCAAGGCCGTCGAAGCCCGCTTCCCGCCCGACTCGGCCAGGGCCCGGAGCCTCGTCTCGTTCACGGAGAAGAAACCGATCTCGGCGGCCGAAATGACGGCCGATAGGAAAATAAGCGTGACCAGTACGAGGATATCCATGGGTGTCGTTATGCGAGCAAGCTCTGTCCGGGAAAGCCGGGCATCGGCCCGGCTTCGTGCAGGGAGAACCAGAGAGGCAGATTGACCGGGGGACGAAGGGAGAGGCTGGCCGACCCGGTTTCTATAGGCCCACCGTCATCCATGAGGGGGTGATCGTAGCACAGCAAGTGAATTCTGGCAACTTGCAGGCACAAATATCGATGAAAAACAAAGGCTTATAAATCAGGGAGGCGTTACAAATTGAGGCGGGTCAGGTGTCGTCCCTCATGACCAGCGGTTCGACCTTCAACTGAGCCTCGAGCCGGTCCGCCACGGCCTGGGCTTGCTGCTCGGAGGTGAACTGTCCGACCAGGACCCGGTAGCGTTTCCCGGCCGAGAGGTCCACCGCCACGACCCGCACGTCCTGGTACTGGGCCTTCAGCCTCCCGGCCAGCGCCTGAGCATTAGCCTGTTCTGCAAAAGAGGCCACCTGGACCCTCAAGTAGCCCATGGCGCCGGGACGCCCTTGGTAGGCCACCACCCGCAACTCCACCCGATCCGTGCCGTTGCCGGTCATGGCCAGGACCTTTGCCGCTGCAAACGACAAGTCGATGATCCGGCCTTTGGCGAAGGGACCCCGGTCGTTGATACGGACTTTGACCTTGCGATCGCTGGTCAAGGACCGCACTTCCGCAACGGACCCCAACGGGAGGGTCCTGTGGGCCGCCGTGAGCTGGTGCATGTCGTACTGCTCCCCGTTGGCGGTCTTGTTCCCGTGGAAGCCGGGCCCGTACCAGGAGGCCACCCCCCGTTCCACGTAGCCGACCGGGTAGCCGGACGGATAATCGGCTGGAGGGCCGGCCTTCTGTGTCTGGCGGCCGGCGCAGCCGTCCAGTCCCCAGGCAAGACACAGAAGCAGCAGGAGAGTTGGTTGAAGGAACGCTATCCGATCGGCACGCGAGCAGGACCGGACGCTGGCACCCATAGTTTCAGATCTCGTCGAGCGATTGTCCTTGAAGAGTAGCCAGCGCCTTCTGCTGGTTGGACACAGTCAAGACCACGATGGCCCGTTTGCCTTCGCGGGAAGGAGTCAGATACGCACACTTGATGTTGATCCTGGCCTGCTTGAGCAGTCCGGCCACCTCGCTGAGGGCGCCCGGCTTGTTCTCCAGACTCAAGACCAAGGCGGCCTCCTCGCGGAATTTGACCTTCCCTGCCTTGAGCGCCGCCCGCGCCCGCTCCAGATCATTCACCAGCAGCCGCAGATGCCCGTGGCCGGACACTTCCGGGGCCGAGAAGGCCTTGATGTTGACGCCCGCCTCCCCCAACACCGACGCCACGTGCGCCAGCGTGCCCGGTTTGC
>CAZKHY010000096.1:0-14482 GCA_964552455.1 uncultured Nitrospira sp. | reverse complement strand
TCGTAATGCCGGTCACCGATCCGATCATCGTCATGTTGGTGGACAGCTCCGTGCCGGCGACCTCCAGGGCGATCTGGGTTCCGGGAATGTAGAACACGCCCACCTTGAGGTCCTTCAACCGCTGGATGTCCTCGTCGGAGAGAAGCGGGACGTCCGAATTGATGATGACCAGGCCCTGCTCCTTGATGCCGGAATAGAAAGGCATCGTGTAGCTTTTGCCCATCGTGATCACCTGGGGATGAAACACCTCGATCACGTCCGGGAAGACCAGCTCTCCGCGGTCATAGATGCGCTCCACTCCGATCCGGCAGTAGCTTTCAGCCGGGGCCATACGCTTTTCCGCGCCGAAGAACGGATTCGAGATGGCAAACTTGCCGTCCCGGGAGGCTGCCATGGCCATCACGTGCGCGGCGGTCACCGCACCTTGTCCGCCGAGCCCCGACATCCGGATATTGAGCCGTTTCTTGATCATGTATTCCGCCTCCTGCGCCTCCGCTGCGTGACTTAGGCTTGCTGGGCTGTCAGTTGTTCCTTGGCCGCCGCCTTCTTTTCCTTCTCCTTGGCGGCGATTTCCGCGAGCAACTGCTTGGCCGGCTCGCTGACGTACTCCTTGTACGCGAAGCGCTCGGTCGGCTTTTCCGAGTCCCGCATCTCCTGGAGGCCCTCCATGCTGTTCTTGCCGATCTCCAGGATGCAGGGGGTGTAGAGCTGGACGTACGTCGGCCCGATCTCACGGGCGACGTGGACCGCGTTCCGGATGACCTTTTCCACGACGGAGGGCTTGCTGACCGTGCATTGGATCACATAGTGGCAGCCGGATTCACGGGCGATCTCGGGCAGGCGCACCTTCTCGAACATCTTGCCGACCGGCGCCATCTTGGCCACGAAGCCCTTCTGCATCAGGCCGCTCTCCTGGCCGCCCGTATTGGCGTACAACTCGTTGTCGAAACAGATCGTGGTGAACTTCTCCTGGCGGAACCAGGCCTGCAGCGTCATGTCCAAGCCGATGTCCACGGTGGCCCCGTCGCCGGCCAGGACCACCACGTCCTTGATCCGGCCGGGAAAGCGCACGGTGAGCGCGCGCTTGAGGCCCGAGGCGATCGCGTTCTGGTTCCCGAACAGCGAGTGGATGTTGTGCACGGCCACGTGGGGGAATACCAGGCTGGTGCAGCCGGTGGAGCCGACCATGACGGTATCCTCGGGGTTGGGCAGGGACGCGAGGATGTACCGGAAGGCCATGGACTCAGGGCAGCCCGCGCAGAGCGAATGTTCCTCGATCAACTCCTTGGCTGTTCCGATATCCTTCCAGCCCCGGTCTTCTTTTCCGTACGTCGCCCGGTTGACCAGGTCCCGGTACTCGGGCGGCATGATCTCGAAGAACTCCGGCGCGATTTTTATCCGCTCTTTGCTCATGAAAGCCTCCTCTCAGGGCTGCCGTCCGTCGTCAGTGACTGTATGGGAACCGTCCATACGTCGCGTTCGCTCAGCTCCCGCGTCCGGCCAAGGCATGGTCCCGTATGCCGAGCGCGTTCTTGATCTCCGATACGATGATCTCCGGCGGCATGGTCATCCCACCGCCCACGTGCGGACCCGCGATCACGCGATCGCTGCTCGGGATGCTCGCCTTGATCTCGCGCGCCATCCAGCCCACCACGTTGAACTCCGGCACGATAATGTGCTTGGCGTTCTTCGTGGCCTCGCGGATTTCCTGCCAGGGCCAGGGGCGCAGGGACTTGACCTTGACCAGGCCGACCCTGATGCCCTCGTCGGCCAGCAGGCGGATGGCTTCCCGGCCCTGCGACACGGCGGTGCCGGAGGACACGATCAGGATGTCGGCGTCAACATTCTCGGTTTCGATCAGCCCGTCCAGCCAGGCGATCGTGTGCTTGCGCGACCGCTCCACCGCCGCCCAGACTTCCTGCTGCCAGGAGGCGTGCGTCGCGTAGCTGATGTAGTTGCTCTTCATCACGAAGGGATCCCGCATCATCCGGACCGGAGGGCACTCCATGTCCATGCAGGGGACCGGCGACCGGTAGGGGTCATAGGGCGGCAGACACATGTCCACCGGGGTGAGGTTCACCACGTCCTTCGTGTGGGTCACGAAGAACCCGTCGCAGCAGAGGGCCAGCGGCAGGTGCACGTCGGGCTCCTCCGACACCATGTAGCCCTTCAGGATCCAGTCGTAGAAGTCCTGCGCGGTCTCGGCGTGCCAGACCAGCATGCCGGTCTGGAGCAGATACGAAATTTCCAGCGTGTCGGGCTGGATGGACAGGGGGGAGTTGATGCCGCGGCAGGTCACGATCATCTGGATCGGGAGCCTGGCGCCGGCCCACATGGGGAAGTTCTCCATGGCCCGCATCGTGCCCGGCCCCGCGGTCGTCGTGAAGACCCGCGCGCCGCCGAAGGCCGCACCGGCACACTGGGACATGACCGCGAACTCGCTCTCGCCCCGGAAGTACTCCTTGACGTACCCTTCCGCAAACAGCTCGCCGATCAGCGCGGCAGCCTCGCTCTGCGGCGTGATCGGATAGGCGATCATGACGTCCACGTTGGCTCGCCGGATGGCTTCCTTGATCACTTCGCTGCCCGTGAAGAAAGACGGGGTGCGGGTCGCCTCGAACAGCATGTGGCGCGCGTCCGTGATGACCTGCCCCTTTTTATTTTTTGTCCCGATCGGTGAGTTGGCTTCCATGGACCCGGCCTCCTTATGAGTAGGCCGCCGCAGCAGGCTGCGGCGGCAGTATAGCGGCTCAGGAGAACCTCAGCGGTTCAGTTTGAGGCCCCGCTCTTGGACACCACTTGTGATACCGTCACGGTTCCCTTCAGCTTGCGCACCCATTCCGCCAGCTTCATGATCTTTTCCACCGAGGCGTCGCGGAACGAGAGCATCGCATCCTCGTGCCCCGCCTGCGCGCACATGGCGATCGTGTAGCAGGAGGTGCCGCCGCGGATGATCTTCAACGAGAGGTTGGCCTGGTGGCAATGCACGCCCACGAACATGCAGCAGTCGATCTTGTTGTGCCAGATCGTCAGATTCGGATGGTTGGGGTTGATCTCGATCTCGGGATTGATCTTGGGGTACTTGGGCCGGTAGTCAGGCATGGGGATCAGCATGGCGTGCTGCTGCGGGGTGACGCATTCCTTGATCGTCTCGTACAGGTGCCTGATCGCCGTCGCCTTTTTCGCCGCCTTTTCGTTCCAGGCCCACAGGACCAGGGGGCCTGGGAAGATCGTGGGGACTTTGGCCATCAGGAACTGACGAGCGGCTTCTTCGTAGGCCTGCTCCTCCGGCACGATGACGCCATTGATGTGCCCCTCTCCGGGGTTCGGCAACCGGATCCCCATGGAGGCCGCCGCCGGGGGCAAAAAGTGCTCAGGGCCTGGCAACACTCTGTATTGATTCATTCCTGCCGACTCCCTCATCGCCTTCTGGGCCCTATCAACCCAAGCTGCAAGGCCCTCGTCAAAAGCTCGAAAATGATCGTCCCACTCTATGCTTGTTCCACTATCTTATGCAAGCTCGCAGAAGGCCCACCCACCTGCAATTATGGGCTATGGGCCGGTGGCTCCATAGGCCTTTCGAACTAAACCCACACCGGAACATTCATCAAATCTCACGCCCACTTGAGTTGCTGAGTATAGCCGGTGGTCTTATCCGATGTCAACGAGAGCAGAGGTGAGGGGAGTGGACAGGTTTCGCCGTGATGAAGTCGGGAAAATGCGGGCCCAATTGTGGGTTGACGGCATGGCTAGCGCACTTCCGTGCAGGCCTCTTCCAGACCAAGCCCGCAGGCCCGTTCAAAGTCGTCCTTTGCCTGCCTGCCTTGCAGGAGGCGTCGGTAAAGCTTGGCCCGCTGCACCAGGGCCTGGGGGTTGGAAGGGTCCACCCGGATCACCAGGCTGAGGTCGTCCACGGCTCGCCCCAGTTCGCCCAGTTCCGTGTAGATCTGGCTCCGCAGGAGGTAGGCCTCCTTCTCCTGCGCCACCCAACTCTGCGGACTGTCGGGCCTGAGCACCAGGTCCAGCGTGGCCAGAGCCTGGCGCCACCGCCTACCGGCCACCTGTTTCTTGGCGGCGGTGGTGCGGAGGGCGATCAGTCGTTGCCGGGCCACGTCGAACAAAGGATCGAGTTGCAGGATCCGCTCGTAATCTCTGGCGGCGTCCTCCAGTCTTTTCTGCCAGGTGAAGGCGTCGCCTCTTCCCAGGAGGGCCCAGGCGCTGGAGGCATCGAGCGTCAGCGCCCGATCGAAGTCCGCGATCGCCTGCTCGACATAGGCGTTGAGCTCGGCCCGGCTGCTCCGTTTTGAAAAAGCCAGGGAGGCGATGCTCAGATAGGTTTGCCCCCGGACGATGTAGGAGTCGGCATAGCGATCGTCGGCATCGATGGCGCGGGAGGCCAGGGTGATCTTTTCGGAGAGGCTGCGCGAGCGGATCGCGGCCCGTTCCAGCTCGACGGCGGTCCGGCGGTTCTTGAGGGCCGTAACCGGTTCCCGCTGGATCTTGGCCGATGCCTGGAGCTGTTCGCGCAGGCTCTCCAGTTCGGTTTTGAGCTGGTTGTTTTCGGTCTGGAGCTGGCGGTGGTGGGCAGCCAGTTGCTCGTCCGACTTGATGCGCGTGACCGCCTCGGCCAGCGTATCCAGGTGGACGGTGGCCCGGATTTTGACGTAAAAGACCGGGCGGTCGCCTTCCAACGATCGCCGCTTGTCCAGGATGTCGGTTTCCGTGACGGCGGCCGCGATGGTCCGTACCCCCAACTGGTTTAGGTGCGAGGTGGTGCCGCCGGCATGAGTCTCGATATCCGTCGAGGAAGTCTCGATATAGACGCCCGCTTCTTCCACCGCCTTGCGTTTGGCCCTCAGCAGCGCGGCTTCCTCCGCTCCGGCCAGCGCGTCGGAATCGCCCATGACGTAGGTGGCCTCGGCCACGATCACTTTGAGGTTTTGCGCGTCGGCAGGATCGTGGAGCCAGAGCGGCACAAGCTGGGCAATGGCGAGAATCAGCCAGGCTGGCAGGAAGCGGACGCCCATACGCCGCACTATAGCGCGGCGGCCTGCAGACAGGCAACGGAGAGGTAGGCGACGCAGGATGACCGGTGGGTCCGAGCCCGGCCGTGGAGGAGTCCTAGGAGGCGCTGTCCTCTTTCGGGAAGACCTGCATGAAGGGATGGACTTCCACCCGTTCGAAGACGCCGTGGACGGTGTAGGGGTCCTCTCGGGCGAACGTTTCAGCTTCCGCAAGGGAGTCCGCCTCGATCACGATCAAGCTGCCGGTCTTGTCGGTCAAGGGGCCGGCGAGCACGACGCGTCCCTGAGCGTCCAGCGCGTCCATGCGAGCCAGGTGTGCCGGTCGGTGGACCTTGCGTTTGGCGACCCCGTCGGGCCCGTCGAATCCGAGGATGACGAACTTCATCGGCGCTGATCCGGAGCCCTTCTCCTGACCGCGAGCCCCCTTTAGATCCCTTCTTGGTCAGGCTCCTGGTCGAGGGGCTGGCGGTCCATGTATCCGGTGTTGACTTCGTGCCACCACTGCACTTCGGACTCGCCCAGTTTCCAGCAGAGGTAGACGACCCGGCCGTTCAGCATGTGGGGGAAGTCGCAGAGTCCGATGTCGAGATCCTTGACCAGCACGCCCATCTCTTGGATGGCCTGGAGGTGTTCGCTGATCTGTTCGAGCGCGGTGATGTAGTGAGGGCCGGCGAAGCTCCCTCCCCCCAGGTGGGCTTTCGAACTGGCTTTCTTGATCTCGTCTTTGGTACGAATCAGGACCGCTTTGGCCTGCTTCACGGCGGTCAGATGTTCTTGCAGCCGGGGAATGAGGCGGTTGGCCTCGGCGAGGGTGAAGAGCCGCTCCTGGTTTTGTCCTTCTGGCTGTGCCATGACCCGGGATTTGTAGCACAGATACCGCCGCCACGCAATGCTCCTGCGGGGGGACGTCCCGCCGCCGGAACAGGCCAGAATGACGGGCGCCGGTTGGCAAGAAAATAGCTTGACAATGAAGCCGGATGCCAGTACTATGAGCGCGTATCCTAGCTTCCCGATACACGACCAAAATACGCTTCCACCTCAGTGTAGCTTCCCGGGGCAGATCTCGAACCAAGCCATCGTTCTGAGCCATGTGGACAGACGGGGCGGATGTGGTGCGTCCCACGAGTTTGGTGGTGAGCACCGGCTAGCAACCATGGAGACCCTAGGGCGCCCATAACTCGTCCTTCGCGGCCACCCTCTCCGGGCACGTATCATCACCTTCGACAGATTGTCCATGTCGCAAAACTTATTCCGTATCGTCGTCGCAAGACTTCGGATCCCAGGCGGGCTGCGGAGTCATTAAGCACCATGTTAAGGGAGAAGACCATGCATCTTGCCGAGCTCAAGCAGAAGTCCATCGCTGACCTGAACGAAGTGGCGCGGGATTTAAAGATAGAAGGAGCCCCCAACCTGCGCAAGCAGGAACTGATCTTCGCCATTCTTCAGGCACAGACCGAAAAGAACGGGGTGATTTTCGGCGAAGGGGTCCTCGAAACGCTGCCCGACGGGTTCGGGTTCCTGCGGGCGCCGGATTCGAACTATCTGCCGGGGCCGGACGACATCTACATCTCGCCCTCGCAGATCCGGCGCTTCAACCTCAGGACCGGCGACATCGTGTCCGGCCAGATCCGCCCCCCCAAGGAGAGCGAGCGGTACTTCGCGCTGCTCAAGGTGGAGAAAGTCAATTATGAAGATCCGGAGGTCGCGCGGGACAAGATCCTGTTCGACAACCTGACGCCGCTCTACCCCGAAGAACGGATCAACCTGGAATACGACCCCGAAGAGCACTGCACCAGGGTCATGGACCTGATCACCCCGATCGGCAAGGGGCAGCGGGGTCTGATCGTGGCGGCGCCCAGGACCGGCAAGACCATGATGCTGCAGGCCATCGCCCGCGCGATCCTCAAGAATCACCCCGAAGTCGTGCTGATCGTGCTGCTGATCGACGAGCGCCCGGAAGAGGTGACGGACTGGCAGCGACAGGTGAAGGCGGCCGAGGTCATCAGCTCCACGTTCGACGAGCCGGCCCAGCGTCACGCCCAGGTGGCGGAAATGGTGCTGGAGAAGGCCAAGCGTCTGGTCGAGCACAAACGGGACGTGGTGATCCTGCTCGACAGCATCACCAGGCTGGCCCGGGCCTACAACACGATCGCGCCTCCCAGCGGCAAGGTGCTCTCCGGCGGGTTGGATTCCAACGCCCTCCAGCGCCCGAAGCGGTTCTTCGGCGCCGCGCGTAACATCGAGAACGGGGGGAGCCTGACCATCATGGCCACGGCGCTGGTGGATACCGGCAGCCGGATGGACGACGTGATCTTCGAAGAGTTCAAGGGCACCGGCAACATGGAGGTGCACCTGGATCGTCGGTTGGCCGACAAGCGGGTGTTCCCCGCCATCGACATCAGCCAGTCCGGCACCAGGAAGGAAGAGCTGCTGGTGGATCGGGACCGCCTGAACAAGATGTGGATTCTCAGAAAGGTCCTGAGCCCGCTGGGGACGATGGAGGCGATGGAGTTTTTGATCGACAAGATCGGCGGGACCAAGAACAACCAGGAATTCCTGCAATCGATGAACCGGTGACGACGCGCGCGTTCGGCGGAGGACGCGGTTGTCAGGCTGAGAGCTGACCGCCACGATACGAGGAGCAAGCATGAAAAAAGGTATTCATCCGGACTATGCCGAGGCAACCATCAGCTGTGCATGCGGGGCCAAGTTCAAGACCCGCTCCACGGTCGGGGACATCAAGGTGGACATCTGCTCGCGGTGTCATCCCTTTTTCACCGGCACGCAGAAGATCGTGGATACCGAAGGGCGGGTGGAGCGATTCAAAAAGAAGTACACCAAGAAAACAAAGTAGGACAGCTCCGGCGCAGCACGAAGAATCCTGCCTCGAGGAGGGGCGGGGTTTTTTGTTTTTTGGGCCCTGAGGACGCGACCCGGCACCATGGCTGACACGCAGACCGCCGAGTTGAAAGAGACGCCGCTGCTCTCGAAGTGGGAGAGCGTGGCGCACCGCTACGAGGAGCTGACCCAGCAGCTCACGGACCCGTCCGTCCTCAGCCAGCCGGCCCTCCTGCACAAGTTCAACAAGGAGCGGACGGAGATCGAGGAACTCGCGCGCCTGTTCGCCGAGTATCAAGGGCTCTTGCGGCAGATCGAGGAGACCGCCCAGATGCTCAAGGACCCGAGCGTGGAGGCCGAGCTGCAGCGGCTGGCGGCCGACGAGGCCCGCAGCCTGCAGGAACGGCGCCGCGAGCTGGAGGAGCAGGCCAAGGATCTGCTGGTGCCCAAGGACCCCCGCGACGCGAAAAACACCTTCGTCGAGATTCGCGCCGGCACGGGCGGCGATGAGGCGGCCCTCTTTGCCGGGGACCTCTTCCGGATGTACCTGAAGTACGCCGAGCGGAAGAAGCTGCGCGTGGAGGTGGTGGAAGCCAGCGAGACCGGCATCGGGGGCTACAAGGAAGTGGTGATGCTGGTGGAGGGCAAGGGGGCCTACGGGCACTTCAAGCACGAGAGCGGGGTGCACCGCGTCCAACGCGTCCCGGCGACCGAGGCCAGCGGGCGCATCCACACCTCCACCGTGACGGTGGCGGTCATGCCAGAAGTCGACGAAATCGACGTGCAGATCGATCCCAAGGATCTCCGGATCGACACCTTTTGTTCTTCGGGAGCCGGCGGCCAGAGCGTCAACACGACCTATTCGGCGGTGCGGATCACGCATATCCCCACCGGGGTCGTGGTATCCTGCCAGGACGAGCGGTCCCAGCTCAAGAACCGCACCAAGGCGATGAGGACGCTCCGGGCCCGCATCGTGGAGGCGGAACGGGCCAAGCAGGAAGCGGAGATCGCCCAGAGCCGGAAGGCGCAAGTGGGAACCGGCGAGCGGAGCGAAAAGATCCGCACCTACAATTTCCCGCAGAACCGCGTGACCGACCATCGGATCGGCTTGACCCTGCACCGGCTGGAGCAGGTGCTGGCCGGCGACCTGGATGAGATCGTCGAAGGCCTCAAGGCCGATCGGGCCAAGGCCGACTTGTCGGAGGCCTGATGGGAATCGTGGCACAGGCAGGACCGGCACAAACGGGAACGCTCGCCGGGCTGCTCCGCGAGGGGCGGGTCCTCCTGACGGAAGCCGGGATCGACAACGCGGAAAACGAGGTGGTCTGGCTCGCGGAGCGGGCGCTGGGAATGACCCGTCTGACGCTCGGGCTGGAAGGAGCGGGCGAGGTGCGCCCCGATCGTCGTCGGCGGTTGATGGAACTCCTGGCCCGTCGGGCTGCCCGTGAGCCGCTCCAGTATATCCTGGGCTCGCAGGAGTTTTGCGGTCTGGAGTTCGAAGTCGGTCCCCACGTCCTGATCCCTCGGCCGGAGACGGAACTCCTGGTGGAGCATTGCCTTGCCTGCGTCCGCTCGGTTCCGCGTCCCCTCATCGTGGACGTCGGGACCGGCTCCGGCTGCATTGCGGTGGCTCTGGCTCTGGCCCTTCCCGCCGCCACGCTCTATGCCGCGGATCTGTCGCCTGCCGCGCTGGAGGTCGCCCGGCGGAACGCGGTTCGACACGGTGTGGCCGAACGGATAACGTTTCTCGCCGGCGACTTGTTCGAGCCGCTGAGGGGGCGTGGATTAGAAGGAAGGCTGGCGGCGCTTGTCTCCAACCCCCCCTACATCCCCGAGGGGGATTTGGCCGGCCTTCAGCCGGAAGTGGGGCTGTACGAGCCGCGGCTGGCTTTGGCCGGAGGGGAAGACGGCTTGGAGGTCTTCCGTCGGCTCCTGAGGGAGGCGGCGGAGTTCCTGGCCCCGGAGGGAAGACTTCTGCTGGAAGTCGGACAAGGGCAAGCGGAGCCGGTCGAACGGATCGCGCTGGAGCAAGGGAACTATAATCCGACCGGCCGGACGCGTGACGCAGCCGGCATCGAACGGGTCGTCTGCTTCGTCAGAAACAGTGACAAGCCGCAAGTGACCAAGTAAGCGAAGGCAAGGTGGTCTGCCGCTCCCGCTTGTAACTTGGTTCTTGCCGCTTGCCACTCGAGTGAGAGCATGGATTGCATCGTCATTACCGGAGGCCGCAAGCTCGAGGGAAAGGTCACGGTCAGCGGGGCCAAGAACGCGGCCCTGCCGATCCTGGCTTCGACCATCCTGGGCGGAGGAGAATGTCGGTTGGCCAACGTCCCGGCCGTGGTGGACGTGGTCACGATGGGCAAACTCCTGGGGATGCTGGGTGCGTCGGTCAAGACCGAGGGGAACCACGTCACCGTAAGCGCGGAACCCTTGCATTCCACCGAGGCGCCCTATGATCTCGTGCGGACGATGCGCGCGTCGGTGTTGGTCTTGGGACCCCTGGTCGCGCGCTGGGGCGAGGCCACGGTCTCTCTGCCGGGCGGCTGCGCCATCGGCACGAGGCCGGTCAACCTCCATCTGGCGGGCCTGGCCAAGCTCGGGGCCGAGGTGGCGATCGAGCACGGCTATATCAGGGCCAAAGCCAGGCGCCTGCGCGGGGCGCGGATCGCCCTGGATACGCCGACCGTGACGGGGACCGAGAATTTGATGATGGCGGCCTGCCTGGCTGAAGGCACCACGGTGATCGAAAACGTCGCCAAGGAACCGGAAATCAGCGACCTGGCTTCGTTTCTGATCAAGCGGGGCGCGAAGATCGTCGGAGCCGGCACCGACCAGATCACGGTGGAAGGGGTCTCCGCGCTCCGCGGGGCCGACCACGAGGTGATTCCGGACCGGATCGAAGCGGGGACCTACCTGGCGGCGGGAGCCATCACGGGCGGGGAGGTCTGCGTCGAGCGCTGCAGGCCTCAGCATCTGGACGCGGTGATCGTCAAGCTGCGCGAAGCCGGCGCCGAGGTGACCGAGGGCAAGGAAAGCATCCGCCTGAAAGCGCCGCGCCGGCCGAAGGCCGCGGACGTCAAGACCTTCGTCTACCCCGGCTTCCCGACCGACATGCAGGCGCAGATGATGGCCCTCATGTGCGTGGCCGAGGGCACGAGCGTGATCACGGAGACGGTCTTCGAAAGCCGGTTCATCCACGTTCCGGAGCTGCGGCGCATGGGGGCCGACATCAAAGTGGACGGGTCCCATGCGGTGATCAAGGGCACCGACCACCTCACCGGGGCTCCGGTCATGGCCTCGGACCTGCGGGCCAGCGCCGGCCTGATCCTGGCCGGTTTGGCGGCGGAAGGGGTCACGGAGGTCTCGCGCGTCTATCACTTGGATCGCGGCTACGAGCAGATCGAGCGGAAGCTGGGGGCGCTGGGGGCTTCGATCAAGCGGGTGAAAGGGGGGGCGGCCAAGGCCGTGGCGGCCCCATGATCACGGTGGCCCTGTCGAAGGGAAAATTGCTGGGTCCGACGCTCGACTTGTTCAAGCGGGCCGGCTATGTCATGGACAGTCTGTCGCCCGAAAGCCGCCGGCTGGTGTTCACCTGCCCCGACCAGGACCTGACGCTGCTGATCGTCCGGCCGAGCGACATCCCGACCTACGTCGAATATGGGGCGGCCGATGCGGGGGTGGTCGGGAAGGACGTGCTGCTGGAGCAGGACCGGGACGTCTACGAGCCGCTGGATCTGCGGGTCGGGGCCTGCCGCATCTCGGTGGCGGCCCTCAAGGGGCAGGAACTGCGCGACCGGCTGTCCGCGAAGGTCCGGGTGGCGACCAAGTACCCGAACATCACCGAGCGCTATTTCAACCAGAAGGGCGTCCCGGTGGAAATCATCAAACTGTACGGATCGATCGAGCTGGCGCCCGTGGTGGGCCTGGCCGAACGGATCGTGGACCTCGTGTCCAGCGGGAAGACGCTCAAGGCCCACAACCTCGTGGAGGTCGAAGTCATCGCGCAATCCACCGCGCGGTTGATCGTGAACCGGGCCAGCCTGAAGATGAAGCACGGCAGCCTGACCGACCTGATCGCCAGGCTGAAGCGCGGCCGGCCGAAACGCGCCCAGTAAGCGCCGTACGACGAGGCTGCAAGCGGCGCCGGTGATGCGTAGGGGGTGAGGATGAAGGTCATAGCAAGCACGGATCGGGCATTCAAGGGGATGGTCAAACGCGTCGCGGTTCGGTCTGTCCCTCACGGAGGGGCGGTCGAGAACGCCGTCAAGACCATCCTCAAGGCGGTGGAGCGGGGCGGGGACAGCGCGGTCGTCCGCTATACCAAGAAGTTCGACCGGGTGACCCTCAAGCCGGCGCAGTTCCGGATCAGCCCGGAGCAAGTGAAGGAGGCCTACTACCAGATCAGAAAGGAAGAAGGCGACGCGCTGCGGTACGCCGCGCAGCGGATCATGGCTTTCCACGAGCGGCAGAGGACCAAGACCTGGATGTACCAGGACAACGGGGCGACCCTGGGGCAGGTGGTGACGCCGCTGGATGCGGTGGGGCTCTACGTGCCGGGGGGCAAGGCGGCCTATCCCTCGTCGGTGCTGATGACCGCGATCCCGGCCAAAGTGGCCGGCGTGAAACGGGTGGTCATGTGCACGCCCATGGGGAAGGGAGGGATCAGCCCCTATTTGCTCGTGGCGGCCGATATCGCGGGGGTGGACGAGGTCTATCGGATCGGCGGCGTCCAGGCCGTCGGGGCCATGGCCTACGGGACCAAGACCATCCAGCCGGTGGACAAGATCGTCGGGCCCGGCAACGTCTACGTCGCCACGGCCAAGCGGTTGATCTACGGCAAGGTGGACATCGACATGATCGCAGGCCCCAGCGAACTCCTGGTGATCGCCGACGAGGCCGCCAATCCGGCCCACGTCGCCGCCGACCTGCTCTGCGAAGCGGAGCACGACGAAGAGGCGCGGGTCTGTCTGGTGACCACGTCGGACCGCCTCGCCAAGGAAGTGGTCCGCCAGGTGGGGGACCAGTTGAAGAAGCTCACGCGCGGCAAGATCCTCGCCAAGTCGATCGCCCGGCACGCGGTGGCCTTCGTGGTCGGGACGATGGAAGAGGCCATCGATCTGGCCAACGAGATTGCGCCGGAACATTTGGAGCTGGCGGTGGACCGGCCCTTCGACTACCTGGAAAAGGTCCGGCACGCCGGAGCCTTGTTCCTCGGCCGGTACAGCCCTCCGGCCGTGGCGGACTACGTGGCGGGCCCCAACCACGTGCTGCCCACGGGGGGGACGGCCCGGTTTTTCTCGCCGCTCTCCTTCGACGATTACGTCAAGAAGAGCAACATCATCGCCTACAGCAAAGAGGAGCTGGTGAAAGTGAAGGACCACATCGCCCGCATCGCGCAGATGGAGGGCCTGGATGCGCACGCCAAGTCGCTGGAGAGCAGGCTGTCATGAGCAAGGCACGAGCTCCCCGCCGGACCCTGCGGCAGGCTGCGCGCCGCGCCACGATCGAACGGCGCACGACCGAAACCAACGTCAGAGTCGACCTGGTCCTGGACGGCAGGGGGCAAGGCCGGATCGACACCACGATCCCCTTCCTGGACCACATGCTGGCGCTGCTCTCGAAACACGGGTTCTTCGACCTGAGCGTCCAGGCCAAGGGCGACACGGAGATCGACGACCATCACACGGTCGAAGACATCGGGATCGTGCTGGGCGAGGCGATCAAACAGGCCTTGGGGAAAAAGGAGGGGATCCGCCGCTTCGGGTTCGCCTCGGTCCCGCTGGATGAAACCCTGGCCCAGGTGACCGTGGATCTCAGCGGCCGGCCCTATCTGGTCTATCGCGTGGAACTGCCCCAGCGGCGGATCAAGGCCTTCGACCTCGGCCTTTTCGAAGATTTCTTCCAGGCTCTGGTGACCCACGCCGCCATGAACCTGCACGTGAATCTCCTGTACGGCCGCAATCCCCATCACATGATGGAGGCCGTGTTCAAGGGGCTGGCCAAGGCTCTCGATCAGGCCACCTCCCTCGACGAGCGGGTGTCGGGCGTGTTGTCGACGAAGGGGAAGCTGTAAAATAGCTCTCAGCGATCAGCTCTCAGCTTTCAGCAGGGGCGTGAAGGCTAAAAGCTGACGGCTGAAAGCTGAAGGCTCTGGAAAATGATCGCGATCATCGACTACGGCATGGGCAATCTCCGAAGCGTCCAGAAGGCCTTCGAGACGGTCGGGCACCAAGCGGTGGTCACGAGGGAGCGCCAGGTCATCGCCGATGCGAGCCACGTCGTGCTGCCGGGCGTCGGTGCCTTTGCCGACTGCATGGCCAACCTGGACCGGTACGGCCTGATCGATCCCATCCGGAGCGCGATCGCCAGTGGGAAGCCTTTTCTGGGCATCTGCCTGGGGCTGCAACTGCTCTTCACCGAAAGCGAAGAGTTCGGCCTCCACAAGGGGCTGGATTTGGTGTCGGGCCGGGTCAAGCGGTTCCCCTCCCAGGTCGGCTCTTCGGGGAACCGCCTCAAGGTGCCGCACATGGACTGGACAGACGTGGCCGGGACGCCACGGGCGCCGCCCCACCGGGCCCGTGCGAGAGGTGCGGCCCTTTTGTTCGTCCATACCCACATCG
>CAZKHY010000095.1:11082-14624 GCA_964552455.1 uncultured Nitrospira sp. | reverse complement strand
CTCTGCATCCAGCGCACAGCCAGAAGGTCATAGAGGCTCTTGAACAGCCGGTTTCCGATGCCGTATTTGGAGCGGCCGTGAGCGCGGGGCAGATGCCGCACCGGGACCTCGGTGACCGTGAACCCCTGCATCTGCGCCAGCGCGGGGAAGAACCGATGCATGCCCTCGAACAGAGGCATCCGCTCCAGGACCCTGCGCCGGAAGATTTTCAACGAACAACCCGTGTCGTGGATGTGATCGCCCGTGACCAGGCCTCGGGCCAGGAATGCGATGCGCGACGAAACTTTTCGAACCAGGTTGTCATGGCGATCCTTCCGCCAGCCGCACACCAGGTCGTACTGCCGGGCCAGCGGGAGCAGTCCGGGAATGTCCGCCGGATCAAATTGCAGGTCCCCGTCCATCGTGACGATCAGCTCGCCAGCAGCCTGGCGAAAGCCCGCGTCGAAAGCCGAGGTCTGCCCGTAGTTCCGGTCGAAATGGAGCACCTTCACTTCGGCATGTTGCTCCGCCAGGGCATCCAGGAACGGTCCGCTCCCGTCGGTGCTCCCGTCGTCCACATAGAGGATCTCGAACGGAGCGCGGCGGGATTCCTCCCTGGTTCCCAGGACTTTCAACAGTTGTTCGGTGAGCGGGGGCAGGTTGTCCCGTTCGTCCTTGATGGGGATGACGACGGACAGCCAGGGGCGGCTCGACTCTGTCATGAGGGCGGGGGGCTCCCTTAAGTAGCGAATGCTGAATGCTGAACTAACTTATACCGCACCGTTCATTATTCATCATTCCTCGTTCATCGTTGCTTGTGAACGTTGCATTCTACCGGATACCCTGGGAGGGGGTCAAACAGGTTCCATGAAAGGAAAGGCCGGTCATGGTCCCGGCCCTGCGCGCGGACATCCATAATGAAGCCGACCCCTCCGGTCATCCGGACGCTGCGAGAAATCCGAGCCGGTGTCATTTGACGACCAGGACCGTGCAAGGGGACAGCCTCGTGAGGTTGTGGGAAGTGCTGCCCCAGATCCGGCCGAAGATCTTGGAGTGTCCCATGAAGCCGATGACCAGGAGGTCAAACCCACGGTCTTTCGCAAACGTCACGATCGCCTCCACCTCATGCCCGGGCACCACGTGCGAGGTCAGCCTGATCCCGCGGGCCAGGGCGGCCGCCTCGGCCTCCTTGGTGATCGCGCGGTAGTAGTCCGCCGCTTCCTGTTTCGCCTCGACCACTTCGCCCACTGTCGCCGCGTAATGGGGCAGGTGCTCTTCGACGGAAATCTCATGCAGCTCGGCCTCGTACCGTTTGGCGAGGTCGATGGCCGCCTGGAGCGCCTTCTTGGCCCCGTCCGATCCGTCGTTCGCGACCAGGATCTTATGAAACATGGGGGATGCCTCCTTGGCCCTGCGTAACCGGACTTCGGGCCTCCTCGGGTTCAACCGCAGGCGTTCGATCCGTTGCCCGTCTGGCGAGCGCCTCCTCTTGGGGGGTTCCTCCCGGATCGAACCAGCGCTCGGCGATCACAGTCGGCACGATGGCGCTCAGGATCACGACCGTGACGAGGGCGGCGTACTGGTCCTGACTGATCAGGTCGTGGCTGAGTCCGTACAACGCGGAGATGGTCCCGAACGTCAGTCCGGTGGACATGAGCAAGGTGGTATACATGGCTTCGCGGCGCCCGAACCGGAAGCCGTACGCCAGCGGCCAGACGCCAAGAAATTTGGTTCCGATCTTCACGACCAGGAGGATCGCGATCAACGTCACGCCGGCCGCCACGGCTCGGAGGCTCACCAGCGCGCCCGCTTTCAGGAAGTAAAACGGGGTGAGCACCGCGAACGCGATCACGCGCATGCGCTGGGCCAGGGTGCGATTGGCCAAAAACAGCGGAGCCAGCACCATGCCGACCAGGTAGGCCGGCAGCACGGCCTCGCTCTGCGCGGCGGTGGCCAGAGCCCCAAGCGCGAACAGGATCACCAGAATGAACTTCGTCTCCGGCTCGCTGATCCGGGACCCCACCTTGGCGAAGAACCAGACGGTGACCGGGGGCAGCTTCCAGAGGGTCACGGCCATGACGAGGACAAAGGCCAGCAGCCACCAATCGTAACGGGCAAAGAGCAGTCCCAGCGCCAGGACCGTGCCTAAATCCGTGATGAAGCAGGCGGCCAGGATCACTTTCCCCAGCTCGGTGGCATTGTATCCGCGTTCCAGCATGACGGCATAGACCACGGCGACCGATGTCGTCGAAAGGGCGATGCCGGCGATCTGGGCCGAAGGGAGCGACCAGCCGGCGATCCAGTAGGCGTAGGCCATGGCGCCGAGGAAGGGGGCGAAAAAGGAGGCCAAGCCGATGCTCAGGGTCTCCTTCCATTTGAGTCGCATGACATCCAGGTCGATCTCGGCTCCGGCTAAAAAAGTGAGCAGCACGCTTCCGACTGAAGCGAGGAAGTCGATCCAGACCGTCGAGTGCAAATCCAGCAGGTTCCCGCCCAGGGTCCCTACGCAAATTTCCACCAGGGCCACCGACATCCCGAGCCGGACCGAGATCAACGTGGCGACGAGGGCCATCCCGATCCACGTTGCTGCCACCAGCCAAATTGATTCCATGCCGTCCTCCCGCTTTCCCCCATGCCGAAAGGATTACAAGCGAACTTGCGATGGGATGCGGGAGGAAGGAAACAAAAAACTCCTACCGCGCCATGCGCTGGTAGGAGTCATCAGCCGTCTGCCACGGGGGCTTCGGGCGGTTCAGGTGAACTCCATCACCTTGAACTGTGAGGGCAATGACCCTTTATATCTTGATTAGACCGCCGGGTCAACCGGGAACCTCACCCGCGAGCGTCTGGGTCTAGTTTTTAGGAGAGGCAGCGGCGGGCGCGGACTGGGCGACGGTAAAACGCATCGTGCCGAGGAGGTTGGCCTGGTTGGCCTGCCAGCCGATATGGATCTCCACTTTGTACTTCCCCGGCTTCCAGCCGCCGGGAGGGGGGAAGAGCTTGAGGTAGCCGCTTTCGTCCTCCAGCGCCAGGTACATGGCGTCCTGGGTGACGGGTTTCTTGGGGTCGAGCCCGTCGACTTGCTCCG
This sequence comes from uncultured Nitrospira sp., assembly GCA_964552455.1. Classification (GTDB taxonomy): domain Bacteria; phylum Nitrospirota; class Nitrospiria; order Nitrospirales; family Nitrospiraceae; genus VGXG01. The sequence continues at coordinate 11,557 of CAZKHY010000095.1, read as the reverse complement.
GATAACAGATCCCCAGCACCTGATAAGACTCGTAATGGGGGAACACGTTGAAGACGACGAAGACGGACGGAGAATCGGGCCGGAACACTTCGGTGGGGCTGATCGGAACGATCTCGTGGCTGCGGCGGAACCCCATTTCCTCCTCGAAGCTTTCGGCCATCTGAATGGAGCGGAAGAGCCCCTGGGGCGGAGCATTGTAATCGTAATTGGGTGCCTCGAATTTATTTTGAAATTCCTGGATCGGCACGTCGCGCGTGAGGGGCGGCTCCTCGGCGAGGCTTCGGCCGCAGAGGGAGAGGCCGATCAAGAGGATCGCCCCCATAAGAGGGTGCGCGCGGACCCGTTCCATACTTCATTGATACACAGGCGACCGGGCGGCTGTCAATGAACCCCGCCTCGGGTTTGTTCATGGGCCTTGACCGGTTGCCGTGAACGGGGCGTTTTGTTATGATCGCGCCCCACCCATGGCCACCAC
>CAZKHY010000095.1:0-10982 GCA_964552455.1 uncultured Nitrospira sp. | reverse complement strand
CGGTTGCCGTGAACGGGGCGTTTTGTTATGATCGCGCCCCACCCATGGCCACCACGGTGTCGAAAAATCCGGACGCCCTGCCGCAGCTCATCGGCGAGTTCAAGCCGGTGGACGAGTGGCAGGCCCACATCACCAAGATCTTCTACGGGCTGCGTGCCGGCCAGGTCCGCGACTATTACCAGACGTTCGCCACGGCGGACTATCGCCTGGCCCATGCGCTCGCGGCTGATTATTATGATCGCGTTCTAAAACGTGGGAAGGCAAGGATCAGCCGCGAGGTTAAGGCTGAGGTTGAGGTTAAGGGTGGTCAGAAAGAATCCGGCCCTCAGCCTCAGCCTCAACCTGAGCCTCAAGCTGCCCTAATCGTGATGGAGTGGGGCTGCGGCAACGGCAATCTCGCGGCCTGTTTCCTGAGCCATCTGAAAACGATCGACAGGGAAGGGACGGTCTATCCGAGGGTCCGCTACGTGCTGGTCGACGATCAAGAGGCGGTGCTGGAGGCAGCCAAGGCTTATCCGGACCTGGCCGGGCATGCAGCTCGGGTCGAGACCCTCTGTTCCGACGTGGAGGATCTCAAGGCGGTCGAGGATGGCACGGTGGACCGGATCTTCTGCAACGAACTCTGGAACGACTTGCCGACCAAGCTCATGCTCCGGAAAGGAAGCGAGATCGAAGAGGAGTATCTCCGCCCCAACTTGAGTGAAACCAAGCATGAGGCGATCGCGGACTGGTCCGGGTTCGTGCGGGCGTTTGAGGCGAAGGATATCCAGGCATTAAAGGGCTTCCCGCCTTTCTTAGAAGACATTGTCTGGGAACGGGAATACCGCAAGACGGACTGGAAGTCGGTTCCTTACCGGAAGACGATCGCGGAATTCCTCAAGCAGATCGACGAGGAGGTCCTGGTTCCGGTGAACCTGGGGGCCTTTGCCTCGGTCAAGGAGGCGAAGCGGGTGCTGGCCCCTGACGCCGTCGGATTCAGCAGCTTCGACGCAGGCACGGCCGATCTCACGGTCTTGAACGATCCGGAGAAGCCTTGCTACGGGCAGTTCGGCGGGCAGTACAGTTTCATGGTGAACTTTGCCCTGGTGGAAGCGGTGGCCAAGCACCAGGGCATTCCCGTCGTGACGATCGAGCCGCAAGGGGAGTTCGTCGGGCGCAGCCTGGGGACGAACGTGCTCAGCCTGACGGACTTGCTGGCGACCTATCCCTCCGTCGGTTTCCTCCGGCCCTTGGAACAGGACCGTTTGATTATCAATACGATTCGCGTGCTGAACGAATCCTATCGGAGCCCCTACGAGCGAACGATCGAGTTCCCGATCCGCCATGAGATGCAACAGAAGGAGCGGGAGGCGCTGCAAGGGAGCATCCTGTCCTTGAAGCGGGACGGGGTGCCGGACACCATCGCCTACCTCAGCGAAGAGGAAATCCTCGGGAACATCCCTGGGCTGGAAGGCCTGGGCTATGACCAAGACCTTATCAAGGCCGCCCTCAGGACCAGGCCCCAGTCGGTGGACTATTGCCACCTGTTCTTCCGTCCCTGAGACCTCCTCGAATGACCATAAAATGAATAAATAAAGAGAATGCTTGACATTTTATTGAGAAATTTTGTAGCCTTGCGGCGGTTCTTGTACTAGGCCGCCCGTTTCACGCGATTGGTGGCCGTTAACAATCATCGGGACGATCCGTTTTCCCAACGGAAGATGGGTCGTTCGAAGCAGAGGTAACGGGATGTTTGGTTCGTTCGGCTGGATGGAGCTCTTGCTGATTCTCTTTATCGTGCTCATTATCTTCGGAGCCGGCAAGATCCCCCAGCTCGGCGAGGGATTGGGCAAGGCGATCAAGGGGTTCAAGAAATCGGTCCACGAGCCGGACGCGGTTGACGTGACGGCGGCGCCGACGGACCAGTCGGCCCAAGCTCAAGTAGGCCAATTGGCCCAGTCAGGGCCGACCCAGCAAGCCGGACAACCACAGACACAGGCGCAGACCACGCAGGCCGGCCAGCCCAATCAAAGCGCGGCCCCTTCACAACCAGAGCAGACAAGGCAGGGATGAGCTGTCGGAACAAGGAGAGCCGGGAAGATGTTCGGCCTGGGGGCAGGAGAGGTTCTCATAATCCTGATCATCGCGTTTTTACTGTTTGGACCCAAACAGCTTCCGGAGATCGGGCGGCAGGTCGGGAAGGCGGTCAAGGGGTTCAAGGAAACGGCGGATGACCTCAGAAAATCCGTGGAGCCGGAAGTCAACTTGATCCAGCAGGAAGTCAAGATGGTCGAGCAGGACTTTCAGGCCTCCATGAAAGAAGCGGAAGAAGAGATCGACAAGGTGACGGCCAAGCCGGACCAGGCGGCCGACTCGAAAGCGAACAGTTGACCGCGACCAGTTTGCAATGAAGGGGGGTGACAGCAAGACACTGAGGTAAGTTGCACGGAACAAAGGCCGGCTGAAGGCCGGTCGTGAGCCATGTGCTTACTGAGATCCGAGGAAGCCTGCGGCACATCGGGCTTCCGTCACAACGAGCAACACATCATAACAGAGCCGCTTCATAGTGTGAGCGGGTAAGGTTCCCAGATTGGAGCAACTGGCACAGAGGGAGCAGAAAACGGCGGCAAGCCACAAGCCGCTGCTGCGAGCCCAACTCACAGGAGGAACGCTATGAGCCGCATCAGAGGATGGAAAGGGTGGTTCAGCCGCCCGATCGCCCCACTCTCATTGCTGGTGGCCGTGCTGGCCGCCGGTCTCCAGGTACTCGTCTCTTCAGTTGTTACACCGGCCCTGGCCGGATATGAGCTGCCGCCAGGCGAGCGGATCACCAACTTGCCGGCGATCCCCCGCAACATCCCGCAGAAGGAAGCCTACGAGAACTACGATCCGGTCATCGGCCGGAACTTCGACATCAAGAACTTCTGGCTGCGCGCCGACTTGCGCGTCAGGCCGGAATGGCGGAAGGGAGTCTGCTTCGGCGGCGGCAATGCCACCGGCGGAATCTGTAACGCGTTCGGCGGAGGGAACGCCAACGGGACCGGGTCCGGCAATACCCAGTTCGTCGAACAGTGGGTCCGGCTTGGTATCGGCTATGACTTGTCGCCGGACGTCAACTTCTACATGGAGATGATCTACTCTAACAATTGGGGCACGACCGGCAATCCGCTGGACGGCAGCGCCTCCGGCTCGCTGAACCATGGGTGCAGCACGATCGGGACCGTCAATTGTAACCTGGGCGTCAGGGCCGCCTACGTCTTGATCAGGAACCTGGGCGACGTCCAGGGCCTGAGCATGAAGGTGGGACGACAGTATATCATTTTCGGCAACCAATCCCTGTTCGGCCACTTCGACTGGGCCAACACAGGCTATTCCCATGACGGTGTGATGTTCCAGTACTCGACCAAGAACTGGGATACCTATTTGGGCTACTTCCGCGAAGCCGACGTGAACATCGGGGCCGGCCAGGCGGTGGCAACCGGCGGGACGGGCTCAGCGGCCGGGGGCAATGCGATCAACGGAAACCAGGCGCAAAACGCCGCCAACTTGTTCATCTTCTACAACCAGATCAAGTCAGTCCCAGGATTCCTGATAGAGCCCCACTATATCGTCTATACCAACAACCTGCCGATGTGTCCCAGTGCAGGAGCCTGTACCAACGCCACTGCGGGCAATACCGGACCCTGGCGTGCCAAGGCTGCGGGACAGTTCCGGAGCACGGTCGGGAACCGGACCGAGTTGCGGAAAGGCAACTGGGACGCGATCAACGAGATCGAGTACCAGTTCGGGTCCATGGCCTCAGGACTTCAAGGGACTCAAGAGGAGCTGCACATCAATGCCTGGGCCACCAGGAACTGGCTGGGCTACACGATGTATGAGAACAAGTGGAAGCCTCGCTTCGCGGTGGGCTTCGACTATGCCTCGGGCGATGGCAATGCCAACTGTACAAATCCGACGACTGGCGCGGCTGTCGCTGGGACGAAATGTAAGACCGCCAATACGTTCGAGAACTTGTATCCCACGAACCACATCCACATGGGGTACATGGACGTGATGGCCTGGAAGAACATGTGGGCCCCGTCCTTCAATTTCCAGATGAGACCGACGGAGCGGGACCACTTCGAGTTCTGGTTCAACTCCTTCAACTTGGCCAATGCACGGGACAACTGGTACCGCGGCAGCCAGGGAGTCTACGTCTGGTCGAAGGCGAACAACACCTCCACCCACGTGGGCGACGAGACGGACTTCACCTGGACCCGCATGTTCGCGGACGGGAAAGTGGCCCTGCAGGGCACCTACGGCTACATGTGGTCCGGGAGCTACATCAAGAACAACCTGAACCAGAACGGCGACCAGCAGTGGGCCTACCTCTCACTCTGGATGAACTTCTAGGCGGCGACGAAACTTAGGAAGAAAGGAGACAGACCATGCACAAGAGGCTGATGCTTCTGGCTGTGGCGGCCGCCGTGGCGGTCCTGAGCTCGCCGCCCCAGGTCCAGGCCCAAGGAAGTGACGCGTTGTCGCTGACCGCCCAGGCGGTCAAGGATCTGACCGATTTTCCAGCCCAGGGCAAGCGCTATACCGTGGATCTGAACGCGCTCGGCGGGGCCGACATGCGCCAGATCAAGAAAGCCACGGGCGAACTCCAGGATGCGCTGACCCAGGCCAAGTCCGGGGGGGACAAGAACGCCATCCATCAACTGGAGATGGCGGTGGCCTACGGAAAAGCCGGTTTGCACAAGGAGGCCCGCTTGTCGGCTGAGGGGGCGATGTACTACCTCTGCAAGCAGGGCGGTTCTGAGGACGTCTGCAGCAAGGTGCCAAAGTTCGGCGCCTACGTGGCTCCGTAGCAGAGAGCGAATAGCGGACAGCGAGTAGAAAATAGCCAAAAGTTCTGAGCCATTCGCTGTTAGCTATCAGCTGCTAGCTGAGAAAATCCCCGCCGGGGTGTGACGAACATCCCCGGCGGGGATTTTTTGTCATGAGCGACTACGCGAGTAACGGGAGGTGTAAGATGGAAACCTTGCTCATCCTGGCCGTTATGGCTCTCTTGTTCGTATTGGGCATGTGGTGGTACCTCAGTCACCAGCAGCGCTGAGCTTCTAATTGCGAGCGAACAGCGAGCAGCGAATGGCAAATAGCACTGGGCTGTTTGCTGCTGGCTACCCGCCGCCGGCTATTCGCGCAGGCTCCCAGCCAGACAAAACTGTCGTTTCAGTTCTGGATAAGTCTTGGTCACGGGGAATTGCGGGAACTCCTTGGCGATCGTCTCGGGGGGACGGAAGAAAATGCCTGCGTCCGCCTCGGCCAGCATGGCTGTGTCGTTGTAGGAGTCCCCGGCCGCCACGATCCTGAACCGGAGCTGTTTCAGCGCGATCACCGATTGTCGCTTCTGGTCCGGCTGACGCAGGTGGTAATGGATGATCCGTCCTTGCTGATCCACCTCCAGCTTGTTGCAGAAGAGGGTCGGGTAGGCCAATTGCCTCATCAGCGGCAAGGCGAATTCATAAAAGGTGTCCGACAAAATGATCACCTGGCAGCGCTCGCGCAGCCAGGTCAGGAACTCGGCGGCCCCCTCCAGCGGAGCCATGGTGGCGATGACCGCTTGGATGTCCTGCAGCCTCAGCTTGTGTTCATCCAGAATGTGCAGCCGTCGTGTCATCAGCTTGTCGTAGTCGGAGATGTCCCTGGTGGTCAACCGCAGCTCTTTGATGCCGGTCTTCTCGGCTACGTTGATCCAGATCTCCGGCACCAGCACCCCTTCCAAGTCCAGGCAGGCAAGAACCGGTTGAATCATGGTCTCCTCATGTCGTCCTTGTTGTCGTCGTCACGTGCGAGCCTAAAACATCGACGCATCCTATCGGAAAATCGGTCGGTTGGGCAACCGTGCCGATTGTCCGTCCGTCGCCTTGGCGGCTATGTTCGTAAGGCACCGGGCTGATCCGGCGGACGCCTGACCCGGCGCCGGTCCAGCCACCAGGCCAGCAGCGGGACCAGCACGAAGCTGCCGGGGAGCGCGAAGACCACCAGATAAGGGCTGATGCCGTAGAGACGGCGGAGGTGGGCTCGGATGTGGTCCCGGTCCTCTCCGGTCCAAGGCTGGCCGTTGCGCCGCTTCATGAGGAGCGGCATGAGTCCGCTGACCCGACGGAGTTCACCGCCGATTCTGATGCGTTCCCTGTTGAGCAAGCCGCCCATGCCCCGAATCATGTAAGGCCCTTCTCCCTCTTCTCGTCGGTTGCCCGGGATTCGGGAACGGGCGTTAGGCAGGTTTCTGTGGGGGCTCGCCGGGAAGCGGCGCGGGCCGGTGGCTGAAAGCGTCGCTCAGGATCCGCCAGACTTTGTCCAGCGCTTTCTCCAGCAGGTGCGTACCTTGCCAGGATCGGTCCCCATCGGCTGCGTGGCGGTCGGCCCAGTCCAAGGCCAGCGGTAGGGGGATGAGCCGGGCCGGGCCCCCGACCAAGTCGGACCAGAGCAGCGCCAGCACGGTGCTCATCCGCACCGCCACCGGGATGGGACGGACTGGGTTGGCGGCGAGGTCCTGGCAGAGTTCCGCCGGCGTCGTGACCAGGAGTTCCCGGCAGGCGGCCGGCCGGTCCTCATAGATCGAGCAGACTTCGTTTTCCAGGAAGGGGCAGGGCAGCCTGAGCGCATAGTACTCGCGGTTGGTCGCCTCGAATTTCTCGTCCGTGAGCTGCCGTTCCGTCTCGGCGATTTCGGTCAAGCGTGTCAGCAGGCCGGCCTGCATCAAACGGGCCCGGGCCTCCGCCACGCGCTGCAGGGTCGTCTGGCGGCGCTCTGCTGGCAGGTTGGCAATGGCGTTCTGCAGCGCAAAGGCCTCCGGCGCCGAGATGGGCACCAGCATGCGGCAACAGGCGGCGCAGCCTTTGCGGCAGGAGATGGTTTCCCCGGCCGCCACCGCTTTCTGTTCTTCCAGCGCCAATGCTTGCTCGCCTAGCCGGCGCAGAGGCGGCAGGATCGCGGCCACGGGCACAAAGCCGGTCGGTACCTCGATCGAGCTCGTACACTGGCCCGCGGGCATGTTCAGCGAGACATCGAGCCGTTCGACTGTACGGGCGCTTCCCATGGCCCTGACCGCTCCTTCCACCGAACCATCCACGCCGTTGGGACATGGCTGTGGGGCCTTCACTGTGTAAAAGACATGATAGAGGAGGGGTCAATGAGGGGTCAAGTGACGAGAGGCCTGGCGGGCCGGTCTCGGTGGGAGGAGCCGACGGGCTTGCGACCGGGAGAGACCTTGCGCATAATGGGTTTCTGGTAACAGGGGAACGGCGGATGAAGCTGACGGGACACCTGATCGGGCTGCTCAAAGAATATATGGGCGACCTCGTCGAGCAGGCACGCCAGGAGGCCCAGGCCACCGGTTCATTCGGGTTTGCCCAGAATCCCTACAGGCCGGACCAGGCCATTTCCGACTTGCTGGCCATCCTGGACGATCGGATCGAGTCGGAAGGCGTCCAAGTCGGTCTGCCCGAAGGGTTCCTCCACCAGATGTGGACCCTCTGCAACGAGGCCCAGGTCCCTATTCAGGAGCGCGTCTGGCTTGAGTCCAGTGTGGGAGATCTTGCACCGACGAAGGCCAGGACACGAGAACTCACCTACCGCGTTTTGATCGAATACATTGAGGCGCGGAGTGAGCGTGAAGGAAGGGGCTGAGGAATGGAAGATACCCCTTGTCGCCGCCGGTTGAGGGTGCTGTCAGGTCCCCTCATCGGCCCCAAGGTTGCCAGGGAAGTCGGCAGTCGGTCCGGTTATTCTCTTACAGTTGTCGTTACAGTTTTCCACTGATCCGGTAGACGAGGATTCCGACCAGTTCGTTGACGGCCATGGTGCTTTTGCGCAAGGATTCGATGTCGGGAATCAGGTCGAAGGGATCTCCATCCCATCCGTCCTCGATCCGGTCTTGAGTGAGGTAGTGACAGGGATAAGGGGTAACGTCCAATCCTTGCTTGCGGAACAAGCTCAGGGCTCTTGGGATGTGGTAAGCGGACGTGACTATCAGGATTGAGCCGTTACCCACGATCTGCTTGGTTTCGACGGCGTTCTCGTAAGTCGTACGCGAACGTCCCTCGACGATGGTGGCCTCCTCAGGTACGCCGAGTTGAAGCGCTAACCGTTGCATCTCTACCCCTTCTTGGGGGGCCTCGCCAAAGATGCTGGCATCACCTCCGGCAAAGATGATACGGGGTGCAAATCCTTTGGTATAGAGGTCAACTCCGCAGATCGTCCGTTGCGTGCTGGAAGGAGACAGTTCATTGGCCGGCCGCAGGGAGCCTTTGCCGGCTGCCCCACCACCCAGGACCACGATCGCATCAAAACTTTTCGTCGTAGCCAGATCGAACGGCGGGGCTTGCTCCTCGATCAGCCCCATCAGTCGAGTCGCGACGATCGGAGTGCCAAAAACCAGCAGGATAAGAAAGGCGGTTATCACAAGAGACCGAATCCAGCGGAGCCTCCTTGGCGAGGGCTGAAGGCTTGTCAGCAGAATCACTATCCCAAGAATGAGTAGTATCCAAGTCAATGGATACAATCCGTACTTAACCAGCTTGTAGAGACCATACAGAAACGGCGACAGCTCCATTGCGGCTCCTCATTCGACCGGAGGCGATCCCTTCAACTAAAGGAGGAGCATACACTCAAGACCAGGGTCAGACAAGAAACATGTCGTGGAGCGACGTATGGCGTCCCCATCCTGAAGATGGTAAACAGGACATGCTGGAGTCACGGAATAAGCTTGGCATGCATGAAGGAGGAAGAGTGATGGCGCCTGAGCCCCGGTACTGGTTGATGAAATCCGAGCCGAACGCCTTTTCCATCCAGGACTTGTGCAACCTGCCCGGTCAGACCACCTGCTGGGACGGAGTGCGCAATTATCAAGCCCGCAACCACATGCGCGCCATGAAGGTCGGTGATCAGGTCCTCTTTTACCACAGTAACGCCGATCCGCCAGCCGTAGTGGGAGTGGCTAAGGTAGTGCGCGAGGCCTATCCAGACCACACGGCCTTCGATCCGAAGGACAAGCACTTCGATCCGAAGAGTCAGCCGGACACACCCACCTGGGACATGGTTGACATCAAGCTGGTGCGAGTGTTTGTGCGTCCGCTTCCGCTGGATATGCTGCGTCAAGAGGCAGGGTTGAAAGGGATGGAGCTGTTACGGAGAGGCTCCCGCCTGTCCGTTCAGCCCGTTCACGCCCGGGAATGGAAGATCGTTCTCCGGATGGCTGAGAAGGAGGCGGGCCAAGAACGCCTGCGGAACAAGGGGAGATGAACGGCCCGTTCTCCCTGGGGCCTGCTGAACGATTCTTCTGGTCAGGGCGGAAACTGCAAGGGCCTAGTCGATCGAACCGGCTAGGTCCTTGGCATGCGGTGGGGGCGTCGGGCTTTTTTTCATAACTAGGCTGGTCCGGGGAAGAGCGGTCTTGAATAGCCGGACCCTGTGCTACGTGGTGTCGGTCTGTGAGTCAGGAAAGACCGTTCCACACTCTCGGCACCTGAGTTGCCCGGTTCGCCTCCCGTCGTTCGTTTGGACATAGTCCACGAGGCGGCTGTGGGCGCAGGTTTCAGGAGTCTCGGTGTAGTGAGTCAGATGACCGGCCTCATCGCTCTTCATGGTGAGCCCTCCTTGGGTTCATCGTCACGGGGCCCCCTATGTGGCTGTGGGGGGGCGGACCGAGGTTTAAGGGGGAAGCCCGCTCCAGTAGCGATAATCAAAGGTGAGTAGTTTGGTCTCTCGACAGGACAGACAAGTGACCCGAAAGCGATAGGCTCCGAGGTATTCGTTGCGGGTTTGGGTGTGGCACCGCTGGCAGATTAAACAGAAGAGGTCGTGGTAGGTGACGCTGGTGACTTGCTGCATGCTGCCTTCCTTAGGTGAGGGCACAGCATCGTGAAAGCCGCGTCGGTATTTACTTGTAGCACGGTTAAAGGGTGATGGGAAGTCGCGAAATGTGGTGGGGCGGTCACGGAACGCTACTACCCATGGTCATGTTCAAAATTGCGCACTGTGAAGACCGGTGCGCCGGCTTAGCACGGTGCTCGGCGTTGATACGGCAGCAAGTGAAAGGAAGTAGATCCGGAGCCGCATCGTTGTGGCCTGCAAGCTGCGTGATGCAGTATAGAGTTATAGGAGGAGTTGGCGGCAAAGGGGACTTTAGGTTGTGCCCTTCGAATGACGCCGGGCTGATTTTCGTGAGGGGGGTGGAGGAGCGGAGGCGGACTGGAGGAGGCGGCGAAAAGGGCAGAAGTTGGGCTCCGTCGCTTGAATGAACCGGTCGCACTGGCGGAGCGCTTGGAACATCGGAAGGTCTGCAGATTGGAGCGCGTTGGACTTCATGAGGGTATACAGACCATGCACGATGTCTGCGTGAGAGTGGCGAGCGATGAAGTCATGTGGGAAGGGTGCGCGGGGCTCACGGTCGGGTGAAGCCGTGGCAGTGCGTGCCGTGCGGGATCGTTGCGGCCGCTCAGCAAGCAGCAAGCGCCCCATAGGACACTGTGGGTTCGTCGTGGCATTGCGGAGGCATTCGTTCGCGGCCTCAGCCAGTGCCGCTTCTCCCCCCGCCGTGGCGGCCTCGCGCAGCTCGGTCATGAGGCGGAGAAACTTGGTGCGTGTAGATCTCGGCATGGACTCTCCTCATCTTATCTTGGGCGAGAGCCAAGCGGACCGGCCTGGTTACAGTGTAGCGGGATCGAAGCCCCTGTCAAGGCAATAGGGTCATTCCCCGCTTTGCTCATCATGTGCGGGGAAAGCCTGGCCTATATCAAGGAGCAGCTAGACCATTCGTCGATTCAGGTGACCGTCGATCTGTCCGGTCATCTGATTCCGGGGATTCATCGGGGGCGGTGGCTGTCCTGGCGGAAGCGACAAAATGCAACCCCGGCGCAACCAGCCGCCGGAGTTGCAACGAACGACCGTTCGGAAGATGTTGATTTTGTTGGTGGGCCGTGTAGGGATCGAACCTACGGCCCGCTGATTAAGAG
>CAZKHY010000094.1:0-14632 GCA_964552455.1 uncultured Nitrospira sp. | reverse complement strand
TTGGCTCGTTCTACCTCTTCCAGCGTCCGCTTGACGGCCTGCCTGGCTGTTTCGGCTTGCTCCGATTTCACCAGGAGTTGCCAACGGTGGCGTCCGCGCAGTTGCGCGACCGGGGCGGGGATCGGGCCCATGATGCTCACTTCGCTCGGGGCCAGGCTTGCCGCCTCGGCCTGGAGCCGCTCGGCCCAGGCTTCCGCTGCGTTCTGCACGAGCCGGGCGTCCTTGCCGGACACGTGCAGGCTGATCAGGTGCGTAAACGGCGGATAGCCGAGCGCCTTGCGGAAGGCCAGTTCCTGCTCGTAGAACAAGGCGTCGTTCTGCTGCACCACCGAGGCGATGGCATGGTGCGCGGGCATGTAGGTCTGGAGGACCACCTTGCCGCCTGCGTCGCCCGGCTTGGCCAGTTCCACCGCATCCAGCAGGGCATGGTACGTCCGCTCGGCGGATCGGAAGTCCGGCACGTGCAATCCGGCGTCGGCATGGGGCAAGCCCACAAACCCGACCGGCGACAGCGGAGCGCCTTGGAACAGCATCTGGGTGCCGATCAGGACGTCCAATTTGCCCGCGGCCATCTGTTTGCGAATCCCCTCGGCTTGCGTCGCGGTGCGCACGAGGTCGCGGTCAAGTCGGCCGATGCGTGCGTCGGGAAACAGGCGCCGGACCTCTTCTTCGACCCGCTCCGTGCCCGACCCGACCGGCTCAAGCCTGGGAGCCCGACAGGAAGGACAGGTGTCCGGCAGCAGCGATGAGGCGCCGCAATAGTGGCAGGACAGCCGGCCGGCCCTCCTATAGAAGGTGAGCGGCACGCTGCAACGGGGGCACTGGGGGGCCGCCCCGCAGTCCCGGCAGTGCAGCAAGGGGGCGAAGCCCTTGCGGTTCAGGAACAGAATGACGCCGGTTCCCGCACCCAGCGCGCGCTTGATCCCGGCGACCATCGGTTCGGACAGCAGCGTCCTGTAGGGGGTGAGGCGAAGGTCGACGGCTTCGATCGCGGGAGGAGATGCCGCCCGCGCCCCCGCGCCGCCGGTCGCCTCGATCGTGAGCCTCCGGTCCGGCCCGACAGCCTGCAGGGTTTCCAGCGAAGGATGGGCTGAGCCAAGCACCAACAGGGCTCCCTGCTGGCCGGCCTTCATCCAGGCCACTTCCCTCGCGTGGTAGCGGGGTTCCTTCTCCTCTTTGAGCGAGGGGGCCTCTTCCTGTTCGATGCAAATCAGACCGAGGGTGGTTCCGTCCGAGGGAAAGGGGGCGAAGACGGCCGAACGTGTGCCCACCACGATGTCCGCTGTCCCCGAACGGATCCGATGCCAGGCTTCATCGCGGTCGGCCTGGGACAGGGCGCTGTGCAGCAGGGCGACCCGGTCGGGCCAGCGCATTTTGGCTTGCCCTGCCATGGCGGACGCGAGGGCGATTTCGGGGACGATGATCAAGGCTGCCCGACGGCGGGCGAGCGTGTCATCGATCGCTTGAAGCAGACAGGCCGTCCGGTGAAGCGCAGGAGCCTGCAACAGGAACGAGACCGGTTGCGCCCGGTCGAGGGCGGCGCGGAGGCGGTCACGCCATGCCGGCGGCACCGAGGGAAGATGGATCGGGACCGAGTCTTCTTCGGCGGGAACTGCGTCGGTCTGGTCTCGTCGAACCGCTTGCCGATGGATCGGCTGCTTCCGTGACCGGTCCGCCTCGAGCTGTTGCACCAGCCCTTGTTGCGTGAGCGATGCCAGGGTCCGAAGGACCGGTCCCGTGATCGTTCGCTTGAGAGAGGAGAGCGCCAGGCCCTTGGGGGCAGTCGTCAGCCGGCTCAGGAGCGCGTGAGCGGTCGCGGACGGACGGCCGCGTTCGCTTGCCGCCTTCCGGCCTTTCTCCGTGAGGCTGTAGCGCAACGAGCCCTTGCCTTTGGGCTGCGGCCGGCCCGGGAGGATCAACCGCAGACATTGTCCCCAGGGGGCCAGGTACTGCTCGGCAATCAGGCGGGTGAGTTCCAACAGGGACTGGTCCAGCTCCGGGCCGGTACGCTCGTCCAGCAGGGCGACAATGTCGCGCAGGCTTCGTCCGGCCGGAATGCCCGGCCCTTGGGACGGCTGCGCCGACAGAGCCACGACGACACCCTGGAGCTGGCTCGGACCAAACGGCACCAGGACCCGGCTGCCGACCTTGAGCCGGTCCTGGAGATGAGGCGGAATCCTGTAGGTGAATGATCGGTTCAGGTGCCTGGGAACGATCACCTCGGAAAAGGCCGGCGGCTGGTGGCTTGGGGGAAAGGGGGCTGAAGCCTGCGCGGTCAAAGGCATGGGCCATTCTATCAAGCGGGCCCAGAGGTGACAATCAAGCGATCACGCAGCGTGCGGACGGGCGGAGAGCAGCGAGAACAAGGCGACAGGAGACAGGCAACAGAAGGTGAGTGCCGCGGCTAGGGTGCGGGTGGCGTCGGCGGCCCGTCCGTCGGCGGGAGCGTCGGGGGGGCCGACTCCTGGATGGGCGGGAGCACCGGCGCCGGTGTCGTCGGTCTGGGCCCGGCGTCCTCTGGGATACCGGGCCCCGGAGCTGCCGGCTTGGGAGCCAGCGTGATCTCGATGCGCCGGTTTTTCTTGCGCCCTTCCTCCGTACTGTTGCTGGCGACCGGCTCGCGGTCTGCATGGCCAACGGCCGAGAGGTTGGCTTGATCCAGGCCTCCTTGTTGCACGAGGTAGCGGATCACGCCGCCGGCGCGGGCCTGCGACAATTCCTGGTTGGTTGGAAACCGCCGCGTCAAGGCAGGGCCGATCGGTCGATTGTCCGTATGGCCTTCGATGACGATCCGCTTGTCGGTCACGGTCTTCAGCAGGTCGCCGATCTGCTTGAGGACGGCCAACCCGGCCGGCTTGACCGGGGCTTCACCCGGTTCGAACTCCAGCTTTCTGGCCAAGGCCGCCAGTTGCGCCTCCAGGCTCTCCGGCGGCGCCCCGGCTTCTTGCGCGAGCGCGGACGTTTGGGGCGCTGCCGCGGCCTGTTCGACGCGAGATTGCATGAGCCGGTCTAGTTCTTCGCCCAGGGCTTCCGCCGCGGACTCCTTGGCCGGGCGCTTGCCCGGTTCTTTGAAGATGACACGGTCGCCGGTCAGGATGTTGGCGGTCGAGCGGACGACCAGCGCCGTCCCGGTGGAGTCCTCCAGCGCCAGGATCTTGATCTCCCCGATCGATCGCATCGGCAGGCCGGCTCCCAGCCGCACCACCTCCAGCTTGTCTCCTACGTAGAGTCCGTCGTTGCGCCCGCGATCGATGTACACGAAATGCGACTGACCGATCAGCAACGTCTGGTAGGGGAGCGCGACGATCTGGCCGGTGACGCTGGGGGATGTCCGGTCGGCCGGCGCCGGTTCCGGGGGCGGAGGGGGGCTGAATCGCATGGCCCCGTCTCCGGCGGTGATGGGACCGTAGGAGCGGACCACGCGCACGGTCGCCAGGTCCTGGGAGATCGCGGTGATGCTCGCCACGCCCACGATGATGTAGAGGTTGCCGAGAGACTGTCTGGTCGTTGGGTGAAAGATCTCCCGGCCCCGTCTGTAGAGGGTCAAATGGTCGCCCGGAGCGAACTCCTCGGGCTTGGTCAGCTTGACGTAGGTGACATCCCTCGCACCCAGTAAGAGCTTGTTGCCCGTGATCTGGGTGTCGCCGGTGACGTGATTGACCGCACCGTCCACAGGCAAGCTTTGGCGAATGAACCCGGCCGAGAAGGTCCGCGCCGCTTCGCCGAGCTTCACGCTGTTGACGCCGGCCCGATCCGGTGTTTCAGAGATGGCCGGATCTGGGAGGGCGATCAGCGCCCAGGCGAGGATCGTCGCGGTCGCAATCCTGAGCCAAGGGTCGAGGAGCGTCTTTACGAGAGGATGCATAGCGCCATGGGACGGCAACAGCCGTGCCGGATTCAGCCACCATAGCAAAACAGGACCGGTTGTCAAGCAAGCCGGTGAAAACGGTCAGAAAGTCGTCAAGTCGGAAAGTCATCAAGTCATAACGTCCTTTCGACTTTCTGACTTTACAGGCTTTCGGACTTTCAGACTTCTTGACGCCCACCTTGACCCCCAAGGCGTTTGACTTGCTCCGGGGGCTGGTGCTAGGGTCCTGGTGCGGCTGTCGGCTGGAGGCATGACATGAAACGGCCTGCCCGGTTGGCTCAAATGCCGGCGTTCGTGGCCGGCTTGTTGGGGGTTTGCTTGTTTGCCGAATCCTCGCTCCCTTCCTGGGCGGTCTCGTTCAACTTGCCCGATTCTCTGCCTTCCAACCACGGCGTCCCCGCCGGTTCGGTTCACCGATCCTTTCAAATGGTCTCACAGGCCGCCGTACTGCCGGAAGAGCCGGCTGAATATGACCGTCGCGAGGTCGAGGCCTACTACGACTGGCGAAACGATCTGTTCTTCAGGCGATTCGACATGAGCGGTACGGGAGTCACGGACTTCATGACCGCCAGGCGTACCTACCGGGTCTGGCTGAACGAATTCGGGACGCCCATCGCGGTCACGATGTCCAATCCTTTGTTCTATTGGGTCGACCTCAACCGAAACGGGGAATTCGAGCCGACCCATGGGGAGATGTGGGCGGACCCGGAAGAAGACGGGATCAATGGGAACGAGCGGCTGTACGACGGGCACCAGCCCCAGAGCCGGGAGCCGGCCGAGGGCTCGCGGTCGGGAGCGCCCTCCGGCAAAGGACGCCGTCCGTTGCCGGACCAGAACCGGTGGCGGTAAGCCCGGCCGTGATGGGAGGGGAGTCAGTCATGAACAAGCCGATTGTCTCGACCGGCGCATCGAAGCGACGCATCGAGACCCAGATCCATCGGCGCAAGAAGGCCAAGGCGGTCCCCCCGCTTGAAGCCGAGTGGGACGCGGAGTCCGGACATCCCTCCTCAGGTCTCAGAATGCCTTCAGACAAGATGAAAAAGACGAAATAGAAATGCCGCACAAAGGGAACTGAGGGGCCCAGGAGGCTTCCTCTGATCAGCACTCCCCATCGGACCTGCCCGATCGACTCACCTAACATCATAATAAGTAAGATGATTTTCGGATTAGCTTGGACCGGCTAGGGCTTTCGGTATGGTCCGGTTAGGTCCTTTGTGCGCTTGATATTGCCGGGGAGGCTTGTCTAAGATGCCGAATCTCCGTTGGAAGTCAAGGTGTTGGGAGCGAGGTTTTTGTGAGCGGTACTGAGTTGCTCCTCGACTATTTGACCCGCTATTTCCCCATCCTGCTGTTCATCGCCATTGCGCTGGCTTTCGGTGTGGTGACGCTGGTGATCAGCTACCTGGTTCAGCCGAAGTTTCCGGAAGCGGAAAAGCTCAGCCCTTACGAATGTGGCAGCGAGCCCTTCTCCGACGCGCGCATGCCGTTCCCGGTGCGCTACTATATCTTTGCCATGCTGTTCGTCATCTTCGATATCGAGGTGATCTTCCTCTATCCCTGGGCCGTGGTGTTCGACAAAATCGGTTTGATCGGGCTGATCGAGATGATGGTGTTCATCGCCCTCTTTCTCGTGGCCTATGTCTATGCCTGGCGCAAAGGAGCGTTGGAGTGGGACTGATTTTAAACGCTGAACGCGGAATGCTGAACGCGGAATGGGGGTATCAGTCATCCGGTTCATCGTTCATCGTTCATCACTCATCGTTGGTGTTGCGATGGGGTTGATCCAGATCGGGCGGCACGACAAGGACGGGGAGCTGGACGTCATCACGACGACGCTCGAAAAGGCCGTCAACTGGGCGCGCAAAGGCTCCCTCTGGCCCATGACGTTCGGGCTGGCCTGCTGCGCGATCGAGATGATCGCGGCGGTCTCCTCCCGTTACGACATGGATCGCTACGGGGCCGGGGTCTTCCGCGCCTCGCCGCGCCAGTCCGATCTGATGATCGTGGCCGGGACGGTCTGCCGCCGGATGGCGCCCGTGATCCGGAAAATCTACGATCAGATGCCCGAACCCAAGTACGTGATCGCCATGGGCTCCTGCGCGACCTCCGGCAACATTTACGACAGCTACAGCGTCGTGCAGGGGGTGGACCGGTTCGTGCCGGTGGACATCTACGTGCCCGGCTGCCCGCCCACGCCGGAGGCGCTTTTCGACGGCATTCTGAAATTGCAGGAGCGCATCATGCAGAAGCGGGTCTTCGTGAAGCAGCCGGAGCAGGTGAAGGAATCGGTAAAGGCATAGAGGGGGCTGGACCGTCCTGTGCTCGCGCACCGCGCACATCGGAATGTGCTCGGCGGACGCGCGCAGTTGGTCGGTCCAGCGCCCCTCTTGGTGGAGTGGCAGAGCAAAGAAAGTCTATGTTCCGGAAGGGTTCAGATGCATCCTCTGGCTGAGCGGATACAGGCGGAATACCCCGAGGGCTTCGTCAAAGCCGTGGAATGGCGCGGCGACCTGGCGGTCACGGTGACGCGGACGGTCCTGCATCAGGTCGCGCAGTTTCTCCACGACGATCCGGGCATGGATTTCGATTACATCGTCCACGTCAGTTCCGTGGACTGGCCGGACGACGAGGAGCGGTTCGAGGTCGTGTGGGAGTTCTACTCGATCCGGAAGCGCCACCGCATCCGGCTGAAGACCCGCGTGCCGGAATCGGACTGCGTCGTCGATTCCCTGACGGGCATCTGGAAGGGCGCCGATTTCATGGAGCGCGAGGTCTACGACATGATGGGGATCCGGTTCCGCAACCATCCGGACCTCCGCCGCATCCTCATGCCGGACGACTACGACGAAGGGTACCCGCTCCGGAAGGATTTCCCGCTGCGGGGCAAGGGCTGGCGGGACACGTTTGAGTTCTTGAACGAGACGAAGTCGTAACCGGCGCAAGAACGCCATGTCGCAACTCGAAGACCAGCGCACGACCGTCTACAAGGTGGACCCGGAGCATCCGGAGAGCGCCACCCTGCCGACGCTCCGAACCGAGGAGCTGCTCCTGAACATGGGGCCGCAGCACCCCAGCACCCACGGGGTCTTGAAGGTGGTGCTGGAACTGGAGGGCGAGCGGCTCGTCAAGTCCACGCCGGTCATGGGCTTCCTCCACCGGGGCGTCGAGAAGCTGGCGGAGGACGGAACCTATCACCAGTTCATCCCCCATACGGACCGCCTGGACTATGTCTGCGCGATGTACAACAACTACGCCTACTGCCGCGCGGTCGAAAAGCTGATGAACATCACGGTGCCGGAGCGGGCCGAATATCTGCGTACGATCGTGGCCGAGGTCCAGCGGATCATCGGCCATCAGTTCTGGCTGGGGACCCAGGCGCTGGACATCGGGGCCATGACGGTCTTCTTCTACACGTTCCGGGACCGCGAAATCCTCCTGGACTGGTTCGACGAGCTGTGCGGCGCACGCCTGACGACGAGTTGGTACCGGATCGGCGGCGTGGAGCGGGACCTCACGCCCTCGCTGATCGGCAAGCTCCGCGCCTTCATCGACTATTTCCCGCCCAAGATCGACGAGTACGTGGTGTTCCTGGAAAAAAACCGCATCTGGCTGGCGCGGACGAAGGGGGTCGCGGTGATCTCGGCCGAGGACGCCGCGAACTTCGGCCTCAGCGGGCCCACGCTGCGGGGGTCGGGGGTCGATTACGATCTGCGCAAGTACGAGGCCTACGGGGCCTATCCCAAGTGCGAGTTCAGCGTGCCGGTGGGCAAGAACGGCGACACGTACGACCGGTACTGGATCCGGGTCCGGGAAATGTACGAGAGCGTGAAGATCATCCGCCAGTGCCTGGACCAGATGCCGGCGGAAGGGCCGATCATGGCCGACGTGCCCAGCGTGACCCTGCCGCCCAAAGAAAGAGTCTTCACGAACCTGGAATCCATGATCCAGCAGTTCAAGCTCTTCTCGCAGGGGTTCGACGCGCCGCCGGGCGAGATCTACTGCGGCACCGAGGCCCACAAGGGCGAGCTCGGCTTTTACATCGTCAGCACGGGCGGCGGAAAGCCCTACCGGCTGAAGATCCGCGCCCCGTCGTTCATCCACATGGGAGCCTTTGATTTCATGTCCCGCGGCTACATGATCGCGGATGCCGTGACGATCTTCGGGACCTACGACATTGTGATGGGGGAGTGCGACCGATAGGGGAAGGTAGCTCGTCAATCGTCATGCGTCATTCGTGAGGAAGACGCTCTTCACGAGTGACGGTTGACGGATGACGAGTGACGGATAGCAGGGAATAAAGCATGGCGTTGAAACCAGCCACCAATCCCGAAGTTGAAGCGGCGGCGATCGAGCTGACGATCGACGGGCGGACGGTCACGGCCAAAGACGGCGTGTCCCTCTACGACGTGGTCTCCGGCACGGGCAAGATCGTTCCCGCGATGTGCTACCACTATACCTTCGATCCGTTCGGGTCCTGCGGCATGTGTCTGGTCATGGTCGAAGGGAAGAAGGCGCCGGTCCGTTCCTGCACCGCCAAGGCCACGGCCGGGATGGTGGTCCGCACCGAAGGCGACGACCTGTTTCAGGCCAGGAAGAAGGCCGTGGAGAAGCACCTGTCCGTGCACCCGCTGGACTGCCCGGTCTGTGATGCGGACGGCCACTGTGAGCTGCAGGACATGGCGTTCCTCCACCAAGTGACCAACTTGGCCAATGCCAAGCAGAAGCTGATCCCGGAGGATACCCGCAGCCCGGTGCTGGACTTCAACATGAACCGCTGCATCGCCTGCGGCGAGTGCATCAACGTCTGCAAGGACGTGTTGATGATCGACGCGCTGCAGTTCGCGAAGAAGGGCGGGTTCACCCAGGTGGTGGCGAAGGGCGATCAGCCCCTCGCCTGCGAGTTCTGCGGCGACTGTCTGGCCGTCTGCCCCGTGGGCGCGATCACGAACAAGTTCTCCAAGTACCTGTACAAGCCCTGGCAGTTGAAAAAGACCGCCACGACCTGCAACTACTGCGGGGACGGCTGCCAGATGTACGTGGAGACCAAAGACCGGGAAGTCGTGCGGGTCACCTCGCCGCTCTCCTGGAAGAACAAATGGGGGGACCGGTCCGAGACGGCCAAAGGACACGGGGGACTCTGCGTGCGCGGCCGGTTCGGCTTCGAGTACATCGACAGCCAGGCGCGCCTCCCGCAGCCGCTTCTACGCCGGGCCGGCCGGTTCGTCGAGGCGCCCTGGCTGGAGGCCGTGGGCCAGGTCGTGGATCGGCTGGCCGAGATCAAGGCGAAGCACGGTCCGCAGGCGATCGCCGGGTTGATCACGGCCCGCTGCGGCAACGAGGAACTGTACCTGTTCCAGAAGCTCATGCGCGTTGCGATCGGCACCAACCATCTCGACAGCAGCGCCCGCTACGGGCACCTCAACTTCGTCCATGCGGTCCGGCGCGCCCTGGGGGTCGGCCGGATGACGAACGATTGGGAGGACATCACCAAGGCCAAGGCGATCCTCCTGGTCGGATCGAACATCACCGAAACCAATCCCTTGACGGCGGTGCGGGTCAAGGAAGCGATCCGCGTCTACAAGGCGCAGGTCATTGTGGTGGACTCGGCCAATACGAACATCGCCAGGCTGGCCTCCCATCCCCTGCTGGTGAAGCCGGGCACCGAAGGGCTGTTTGTGCAAGGGCTGGTCAAGGCGGCCCTTGAACAGGATCTCGTGGACGAAGAGGCGACGGGCAAGCATCCGCAGGCCTTCAGCGCGCTCAAGCGCGCGGCCGGGGCGGTCTCGCTCGAGCAGGTGGCGGCCCAGACCGGGCTGTCGGTGGAGCAGATCAAGGACGCCGCTGCGATTTTTGCGGAGGCGCCGCGCTCCATCATCATCTGCGGCGAAGGCGTCGTCCGCCGGTCCCGCGGCTACCGGGATATGTTGAACCTGATAGACCTGGCCTGGATCACCGGCAAGCTGGGCAAGTCCGGCTGCGGGATCAATACCGTGACCGAGGAGGCCAACGAGCAGGGCGCGGTGGACATGGGCGTGGCCCCGGAGTTCCTGCCGGGCCAGGCACGGTTCGATGACGAGGCGGCCCGGACGAGATTTGCCAAGGCTTGGGGCGGCGAGGCGCCCGCCTCGCTGCCGCCTGCCGGCAGCGGCGCCCGCCTCGCCGAGATCCTGGAGAAGTGCCGGAGCGGGGAGATCAAGGCGCTCTACCTGATCGGGGAGAATCCGCTCGCGACGCTGCCGAGCTCGATGAACGTCAAGGCCGCGCTGGAGCGGCTGGAGCTCCTGATCTGCCAGGACTCCTTCCTGACCGAGACCGGCCGGCTGGCTCACGTGGTCCTTCCGGCCTGCACCTACGCCGAGAAAGAAGGGACGTTTACGAACCTGGAAGGGCGGGTCCTGCGCTTCCGCCAGGCCATGGACCCGATCGGCGACAGCCTTCCCGATTGGCACATCATGACGGCCATCGCCAGCGGCCTGGGCTATCAGTTGGACTACGAGTCGCCGCAGGACATCCAGAATGAGATCATGAAGCTTCTGCCCGGCTACTACAATCTCGGGCAGCCCAAGAAGCTGGCCCCGAAGCCGGATGCCTACCTCGCCGACGGCTATGCCGCCGAGGTCGGGAATCGGTATTCGTCAATCGCCACTCGTCACTCGTCAGTTGAGGCGGATCAGTTCGATCTGCTGATGGGGCAACTGCTCTACCACTCAGGCAAACTGTCCGCGCAGGCTCCGGGGCTGATCAAGGTTTCGCCCAATACCGGCCGGCTCCACATGAGCCAGGCGGATATGGAACGGTTGGGCCTCGGCGAGGGGGCCAGGGTGCGCGTGACCTCGGCGCGGGGCTCGCTGGACCTGGGCGTGCAGAAGGATCTGAGCGTGCTGCCGGGCTCCTGCTTTTTCCCGGAGCACTTCAACGAACCGCCGGTGAAGGACCTGATGCCGGTCGAGGTGGACCCCGCCACGGGCGTGCCCTCGTTCAAGCTGGCCCAGGTGACGATTGAGAAGATATGAAGGGCGAGGTTGAGGCTGAGGTTAAGCGAGTGCGCGGGCTGACAGAGGGTTCCCTCAACCTTGACCTCGACCTGAGCCTCCATTGGAGCCTGACATGAGCGTCGGCGTGCTGACCAAGAAGATCCTCCAGGCGATGCTGTTTTACGAGATCTGGGATGCGATGAAGGTCACCTTCAAGCACATGTTCTACCGCCCGATCACCTTCCAGTATCCGCGGGAGCAGCGGACGATCCCCGATGCCCATCGCGGGGCCCTGGCGCTCCTCCGGTACGACGACGGCCGGGAGCGGTGCGTGGGCTGCGACCTCTGCGAAGCCGCCTGCCCGTCCCGGTGCATCAAGGTGGTGAGCGCGGAGGACAAGTCCCTCCCGTTGCAACGGTACGCGAGCGAGTTTTACATCGACATCACCAAGTGCGTCTTTTGCGGCTACTGCGTGGAGGCTTGTCCGGTCAACGCGCTGGCGATGACGAAGCTGTACGAATACTCCACCCACGACAAGCGCACCCTCCTGTTCGACAAGAAGCGGCTCTACGAGCTCGGCGAGCGATATATAGAGGATGGGAAGAAATATTTGATCGCCCACAACCAGGAAAAGGACGATCAGATGAGCCGCGAGTACCGATACTTCTTTCCCCAATCGGTGCTCAAAGCGACCCAGCCACCACCGAAGCATCTGACGTAACCGTAACGGCATGGTCCCTTTCTTTTTCGTCTATTTCTCGCTGGTGAGCATCGTGGCAGGGGTGCTCACGGTCGCATTTCGGAATCCCGTCCACTGCGGGTTGGCGCTGCTGACGCTGCTGCTCCACGTGGCCGGCCTCTTCGTGCTGCTCAACGCCGAGTTCCTGTTCGCCGTCCAGATCATCGTCTACGCGGGCGCGATCCTGGTGCTCTATCTGTTCGTGCTGATGCTGCTCAACCTCAAGACGGAAGAGCGGTACCTGCACACCCGCTACGCCGTGATCCTGTTCGCCACGGCGGGCATCTGCGGGGAGCTCCTGTTGCTCATGCTCCGGTCCCCCTTCGGCGGGCTGAAAGGCGATGCGCCGGCCGAGGCGGTGCTCAAGGACGGGGCCAGTTACGCGGTCGGCATCAAGATGTTCAGCGACTATTTGCTCCCCTTCGAGATCGTGGGGGTGTTCCTGCTCGGGGCGATCATCGGGGCCATCGTGCTGGCCAAGACTCCGACGGCAGCCGACACGGAACAGGAACGGTAAGCGTTCTGGCGCAATTGTGAATTGTGAATGTTCAATGGAGTTCTGAGCAGCGCGCAATGCCTCCGTTAATTCGGCATTCAACATTCAACATTCAACATTAGGTCTTATGGTTCCTTTAAGCGCATACGTGGCCGTCAGCGCGGTGCTGTTCGCCACCGGTCTGATCGGCGTGCTGGTCCGCCGGAACTTCATCATCGTCCTGATGTCGGTGGAGATCATGCTCAACGCCGCCAACATCAATCTGGTGGCTTTCTCCCACTACCTGGAATCGATGGCGGGGCAGATCGTGGCGCTCTTCGTGATCGCGATCGCCGCCGGCGAGGCCGCCGTGGGGCTGGCCATCATCATCGTCGTGTTCCGCGGACGGCTCTCCACGAACGTGGACGAAATGAACCTCTTGAAGTGGTAACGTGATCGACGTCCTGGCCATCTTAATTCCGGTCTTTCCCCTCGCGGCCGTGCTGCTGAACGGCCTGCTGGGCAGCCGCTATTCGCACGACGTGGCGCACCGGCTGGCCTGGGGGTCGGTCGGCCTGTCGTTCCTCTGCGCGATCGGCGTCTTCGTCGAGACGCTCCGGACCGGCGTCGCCCGGGAAGTCGTGGCCTACAAGTGGATCTTCGGCGGCGACCTCACGATCAACCTGGCCTTCCTCATCGATCCCCTCGCCTGCATCATGCTGCTGGTGGTCACCGGGGTGGGCTTCCTGATCCACCTCTATTCGGTGGGGTACATGCACGGCGAGGAGGGCTTCACGCGCTTCTTCACCTACATGAACCTCTTCATGGTCTCCATGCTCCTGCTGGTGATGGGGAACAACTATCTGGTGCTCTTCATCGGCTGGGAAGGGGTGGGCCTCTGCTCGTACCTTCTGATCGGCTACTACTTCGACAAGGTCTCGGCGGCCAAGGCGGCCACCAAGGCCTTTGTCGTCAACCGGATCGGCGACGCCGGGTTCCTGCTGGCCATCTTTCTGGTGTTCGTGAACTTCAAGACGCTGGACTATACGCAGGTCTTCGCGCAGGCCGGCCAGCTTTCGACGGGCATGGCGACGGCGATCGCCCTCTGCCTGCTGGTGGGGGCGGTGGGCAAGTCGGCCCAAATCCCCCTCTACACCTGGCTGCCGGACGCGATGGAAGGTCCCACGCCGGTCAGCGCCCTGATCCACGCCGCCACCATGGTGACGGCCGGGGTCTACATGATCGTGCGGAACCACGTCATCTACGACATGGCGCCGGTGGCCTTGACCACGGTGGCCTGGGTCGGCGGCCTCACGGCCCTCTTTGCAGCCACGATCGGGCTGGTCCAGACCGACATCAAGCGGGTGCTGGCCTATTCGACGGTGAGCCAGCTCGGGTACATGTTCCTGGCTTGCGGGATCGGGGCCTACACGGCCGCGATCTTCCACCTGATGACCCACGCCTTCTTCAAGGCCCTGCTCTTCCTCTCGGCCGGCTCCGTGATCCATGCCCTGTCGGGCGAGCAGGACATCCGGAAAATGGGCGGCCTCCGGTCCAAGATCCCCTGGACCCATGCCCTGTTCCTGGTCGGGACCCTGGCCATCGCCGGCATTTTTCCCCTGGCCGGCTTCTGGAGCAAGGATGAGATCATGGCCCACGCCTTCACGCAGGGCCATTACGTCCTCTATGGGCTGGCGGCGATCGGCGCCTTCCTGACCGCCTTCTACATGTTCCGGCTGACGTATCTCACGTTCTACGGCCGGTCGCGGCTGGATCACCATACGGCGGAGCACGTCCACGAATCGCCCGCCGTCATGATCGGGCCCCTGGTGGTGCTGGCGGTTCTCTCCGTGATCGGCGGGTTCCCCGGCGTGCCGCCGGAGAACGGCTGGTTCCATCATTTCCTCCATCAGGTCACGGTCACGGCCGGGGCGGGCGAGGGGCATGAGGTCGGGTTCGGCCTGGTGGCGACCCTCATGGTGGTGGCGACCGCCATCGCGCTGCTGGGGTGGGGGCTGGCTCATTACCTCTACAGCGTCCGGACGGAGGCGGCGGATCGCCTGGCTGCAAAGGTGCCGGGCGTTTATACGACGCTGCTGAACAAGTACTACGTGGACGAGCTCTACGATTTTCTGATCGTCGAGCCCACCAAGCATTTGGGGCAGGTCTGGGACTGGTTTGATCGGACCGTCATCGACGGGCTCGTGCTGGGGGTGGGGCGGCTGACCCAGTCGGGATCGGCGGGCAGCACCTGGATCGAAAAATACGTGATCTACGGGTTTCTGAACGTCATCGGGTACGCCAATCACCTGGCTGCCCGCTCCTGGCGCCAACTGCAGAGCGGGCAGGTGCACCACTATGCGGCCATCATCGTGGCCGGGCTCTTCATCCTGGTGCATTTGATTCTGGTCTGGTGGAGCGGGTCGTCGGGCGTTGGAGTGGCCTTGCGCTAGCGCGAGTTTGAAAGTGGACAAGCTGACAAGGGAACAAACAGACAAGCTGACAAATTGCAAGTAGCCAAGTAACAAGTTTCGGACCCTTGCGACTTGGCCACTTGTGCACTTGAAACTTGGGAC
>CAZKHY010000093.1:0-14714 GCA_964552455.1 uncultured Nitrospira sp. | reverse complement strand
TCGCCGGCACTGGCAGCCAAGACCGTGGTCTTCCCTCCAGCGAGTACGGCGTTTTCTAGAGACGGCACCATAAGCTTGGTTCCCCCTTACTCTCCTTGTGCAATGGACAGGCCAAGTCGGATTTTTGTGAAACGGCCTGAAATCTTGTTGATTGAAGGTGGGGCAGCACTGCGGCTGTAGCATTATTCACCAGATCAACAATAAGGGACGTGGACTTTCGCGCCAAGCGATCGGGCTCCTGCTCGCTTTCCCATGCGCTGTCCCGCCAGGTCCTCGAAATCTCATCGCTTTTCCATCCAAAGTGAGATAAATACCAAGCACAGTTCTTGCGTCGAGGTCTCCAGTTACGATAGACGGACCATGCTTGTCCTTAGCAATCTTCCTAACCGGTGGATCGGGGCAGACGGCAAAAGCCAGACGTTGCGAGGGACGATTCCGCGATGAAGATGATGCTGTGTCACCTGACCGGCAGTTTGCAGGGCCGGACTCAGTATTTCGACACCGACTCGATCAGCTTCGGCATCGGAGGACAATGCGGAATCGTCTTCGATGAGACGAAAGACTCGACGGTCTGTCCCGTGCACGCCGAACTGGCCGAGGAGGACCATAGCCCGGTCATCCGCGACCGAAGCGGACAGAACGCCCTCCTGATCAACGGCCAGCGCAGCGCCGAGGCCCGGCTGAAGGACGGCGACCTCATTCAGTTCGGGGATGGCGGTCCGCTGGTCCGGTTCCGGCTCCTCTCCGACGAGGCTCCGGAGTGCAAGCCGTGGCAGCACATCGTGGAGGATTCGCGCGACATCGTCGTGCGGACGCCTCATCCTCGCTCCATGTCGGCCCTCTACCTGGCGCGGCACCTGCTGGCTGACGTGGCCCGCTACGGCTCGTTGCCGGCCAAGATCGCGGCCGCGGCGCTCATCCTGGTGCCCCTGCTGATCATCGCCGCATTGGGGGTCACCGCGTACCGGCAGTACCAGACGGTCAAAGCCTCGGAACAGCGGATGGCCGAACTCGTCAGCCAGCTCGAGGCCGGACGCCTCACCAGGGCCGGTCTGGAACAGCGCATCGAACGGGAACGCCAGAGCGTGGCGGAGCTGAGCCGCCAGCGAGACGAACTGGTGGCCAAACTGACCGCCTCGCTCAAAGAGCAGGAAGCCGCGCGCCGATCCCAGCAGGAAATCCAGGCGATCCGCCAGCAATTGGCGACGCTGGAAAGCACGCAGAAGTTTGCGGAAGACATCGTGCGCCGGTTCGAGGGCGGCGTCGGATTGCTGCAGGGCGGGTACGGGTTCAGGGAGAAGGAGACCGGCCGGCCGCTCCGCTATCAGGGATTTGACCAGCTCGGAAACCCGTTCCTCGACAAAGACGGCAACACGCTGGTGACGGTGGAAGGCACGGCTCCTCCGATCGTGATCTATTATGCCGGCACCGGCTTCCTCGTGGACAAGGTGGGGACGGTCGTGACCAACCGCCACATGACCCGGATGTGGGAGAGCTACGAGCCGGCCCAACAAGCCCTTCAGGCCGGTTTCGAACCGGACCTCCGCCTACTCCGGATCTTCTTTCCGGGGACGCCTGAGCCTTACACCCTCCAACTGCTCGGTGCGTCCGAGCGAACCGATCTCGCGGTCCTGTGGACAGACCGGCCCCCGACCGGCGTGACGCCGCTCACGCTGGCGCCGGCCGGGGAGACGCCGCGGGCGGGAGAACCGGTCGTGGTGCTCAGTTACCCCGGCACCTTCGACAGCATTCTGGCACGCCTGGCCAAGCCGATCAGCGACGAGATCCTTCGCGAGGGGGCGGCCGATTCGGTCAGGCTCGCCGAGGCCCTTGCACAACGGAAGCTGGTCCGCCCGCTGGCCACGCAAGGGCACGTGTCGGACGTCTCGCCGGAAGCCATCACCTTCGAAGCCGCCGGCGGCGGCGGGAGCAGCGGGGGGCCGGTCTTCGACCGAAACGGCCGGGTCATCGCGGTCAACAGCGCCAGTTTCATCAAGGTGCACGGTCTCAACCTGGGGATGCCGATCCAACTGGTCAGGGACTTGCTGACCCAGGTGCACGTACAGGCGCGCTAGACATTTCAGACATCGACGGAGGGTTCGTGCGAATCTTGCTCGCAGCCGATGCCTCGCCCGACTCCAGAAACGCCGCGCAGGTGATCAAGCGCCTGGCCGAACCGCCGGACCTCGACGTGCTCAACGTCGTGGACGTGGAAGCCCTGCAGCACGCCTACATCTCGCCCTCGATGCCGGCCGGCTACTACGAAACCTACCGGAAAGAGGTGTCGGAAGCGGCTGAATGCATGCTCCACGAACTGCGGGACGAACTCGCCCCCTACGCCGCGCACATCCGCCTGATCGCCGACACGGGCGACGCGGCGGAGAGCATCATCCAGACAGCCCACGAGTCAAAAAGCCAGCTCGTGATCATGGGACAGCGAGGCATGACGGCCACCCCGACTTTCCTGCTGGGCGGGGTGACGCAGAAGGTCGCGACCTACGCAACCTGCTCCGTGCTGGTCGTCAAACAGTCCGGCGCCACGTTGGATCGCCTGCTCCTGGCCGTGGACGGATCGGACGAATCGAACAAGGCCGTCCAGTTCCTGTCCCATGTTCCTTTCAAGAGCCCCCTCCGGCTGACGATCATAACGGCCTGGCCCAACCAGCGGGCCTGGTCGTTCGCGCCTTCCGGGCTGCAGGACGAGCCGGCCGGCAAGGAGGTGGTCCGGACGAAGGGCGAGGACCTCTTGCGCAGCGTCGCCGCTGCCTTTCAAAACGGGCCCTACGGGGTGGAAACCGAATGGCTTCAGGGAGACCCGGCCCTGTCCATCCTGGAAGCAGCCGGGCGGCATCAGGCCCAGATGATCGTCCTCGGCGCCAGGGGCTTGAAGGCCATCAAACGGTTCCTGTTGGGGAGCGTCTCCCAGAAAGTGCTGGTCCATGCTCCCTGCTCCGTCCTGATCGTCCGCTGAGGGGATCGCGTTGCGGCGAGCCACAGACATGACACCCATCAACGTCTTGATCATGGGCGCGGCCGGCCGGGACTTCCACAACTTCAACGTGGTCTTCCGGGACAACCCCCGCTATCGAGTCCTGGCCTTCACGGCCGCCCAGATTCCCAACATCGAAGGACGATGCTACCCGCCCTCGCTGGCCGGGGACCTCTATCCGGAGGGCATCCCGATCCATCCGGAAGAGGAACTGGAAACCTTGATCGGTTCCCTGGGGATCGACCAGGTCGTCTTCGCCTACAGCGACCTGTCCCACGAGGCGGTCATGCACAAGGCTTCGCGGGCCCTGGCGAAAGGCGCGGACTTCCGGCTGCTCGGCCCGCACTCCACGATGCTGCGAGCCGGCAAGCCGGTCGTCTCGGTCTGCGCCGTCAGAACCGGTTGCGGCAAGAGCCCCGCCGCCCGCAAAATTGCGGCGATTCTTCGGAGCGAAGGGCTCCGGGTGGCGGTCGTCCGCCATCCCATGCCTTACGGAGACCTGGCCAAGCAGGCGGTGCAGCGCTTCGCAGGTCTCGAAGACCTCCGCAAGGCCGACTGCACGATCGAGGAAATGGAAGAGTATGAGCCGCACCTCGCCAACGGCTTTGTCGTCTATGCCGGCGTGGACTATGCCCGCATCCTCCACCGGGCGGAAGCCGAAGCGGATATCATTCTGTGGGATGGGGGCAACAACGACTGGCCGTTTTACGCGTCGGATTTGGAAATCGTCCTCATCGATCCGCACCGGACCGGCCATGAACAGACCTACTTTCCCGGGGAGGTCAACCTGCTCCGTGCCGACGTAATCGCCCTGACCAAGCTGGATTCAGCCGGCCCGGCACAGGTCAAGACCCTCCGGGCCACGATCCGCAACGCCAACCAACGAGCGGTTGTGATCGAATCGACCATGCCCCTGTCGGTCCAGGAACCGGACCGGATCAACGGCCGGGCCGTGCTGGTCGTTGAAGACGGGCCGACGCTGACCCACGGGGGGATGGGGTTCGGAGCTGGCGTCCTGGCCGCCAGGCAGTTCGGCGCCAAGGAGCTCGTAGACCCCCGACCCTACGCGGTCGGAAGCCTGCGGGATACATTCAAGGCACACCCTCACATCGGTCCCCTGCTGCCGGCCATGGGCTACGGTGCCGGGCAGATCCGGGAGCTCGAAGAGACCATCAGCAAGGTGCCCTGCGACCTGATCGTGATCGCCACGCCGGTTGACCTGCGCCGCACCATCACGATCCGGCAGCCGGCCTGCCGCGTGACCTACGAGCTGCAAGAACGAGGTCGTCCGACCTTGCGGGAAGTCCTGAGTCCCTTGCTGGAGAAGGCGAAGCATCATGCCTGAAACGATCCTGGTGGCGCTCGGCGGCAATGCCCTGGTCAAAGCCGGGCAGCAAGGCACCATCGAGGAGCAGCAGGCCAACCTGCGCGAGGCGCTGGCCGCGGTGGTCGAGTTGATCCGGCAAGGGCACCGGCTGGTCCTCACGCACGGGAACGGACCCCAGGTGGGGCATATCCTCATCCGAGCCGAGGAAGCGCGCGGCCACGCCTACGATCTCCCGCTGGATGTCTGCGTGGCCCAGTCGCAAGGAGAAACCGGCTACTTGATCCAGCAAGGGTTGCAGAATCTTCTTCTGGAAAACGGGGTCGGGCACCGGGCAGTGGCGGCGGTCGTCACTCGTACCTTGGTGGATCGAGCGGACCCGCTGATGAAGGCCCCCACCAAACCCATCGGACCTTTTTATACCGGGGAGCAAGCGGAGGCGTTGCAAAGCCGAGGGTGGCGGGTCGTCGAAGACGCGCACAGGGGCTATCGCCGCGTGGTGCCCTCGCCCAGACCGATCCGCATCCTGGAAGCGGAGGCCATCCGGCGGCTCATCGAAGCCGGCGTGGTCGTGATCGCAGCCGGAGGCGGCGGGATCCCGGTTCATGCCGCGGAAGACGGCACGTTGACCGGGGTCGAGGCCGTGGTGGACAAGGATCTGGCCTCAAGCTGTTTGGCGGTCGAGCTCGGGGTGACTCGGATTCTGGATCTGACTTCGGTGGAGAAAGTCCTGCTGGACTTCGGCACGCGGAAGGAGCGGCCCCTCGACTCCCTGACCGTAAAGGAAGCCAAAACCTATCTGGCCGCGGGCCACTTCGCGCCGGGCAGCATGGGGCCCAAGATCGAAGCGGCGATCTGGTTCCTGGAGCACGGCGGCCGGCAAGTCATCGTGACCAGGCCGGAGAAGGCGCTCGATGCGCTAGAGGGGAAGACCGGCACTCGCTTGTCACCGGACCGGGCCTGAAGCGGCGCTTGAAGCGCGGCATCAACCGGCGAATCCTTTTCCTCCCCGGTGTCTCTCAGTAACCGAACGCACCAAAGGAGGTGAAAGCCGTGAACATCACAAGCTCGATCATCGACGGATCAATCGCCCTGTTCGGACTGATCGCCGGCCTGATGGCGCTGGTCCTGGCCGTGAAGGCGAACGAGCCGACGGCCGAAGCCACGAGCGGCACGGTTCTGAGCGAGAGCCGTCCGTCCGTGAAGAAGGCGGCGTAACAGCAGCGGGGGGAGGGGACTATCCCTTCCCCCGTCCAGCCCGTAAGAGTAAGAAGCCCGATGCCGAACGTCACGACGAAGGAAAAGCCGATCAACCTGGATCAGTGCCATCGCTGCGGCGGGATGATGGCGTCGGAACTGATCCGCGAAACAAACAGCGTGGAACGGCGGTGCATCATCTGCGGCGAGCGGGTGGATTCGGTCATTCTATTCCACCGCCGCCAACGTTCGGCCAGCACTGAGGTGGAGCAGCTCTTTGCCCAAGCCGGTTCCGGCACGCTGAACTGAACCCCGACGTGGGCCGCCGGCAGGCCCATTCCCTGCCTTCGACTGATGGCCGGGGAGTTTCGCAACAGAGGTTCCCCGTTCCTGCCCTGAAATGCGCCAGCCGGCAGAGGGCTTCCCGCACCGCCCTTTCCCCCCAGCGTAACCTCCTGATACAACCTGCTTTTCCGAGATCCCTCCCCTCGCCTGCCTGGCACAGTCCCTGCACCGGTGCTGGGTGTCGGTCTGAACCAGGAAGCCGGCGAAGAAGCATGCGCGGCTGAGGCGGGAAGCACCGGACAGCGCATCACACGGATGCCCGCCGGCAAGGGAAGAACCCCCGATGCCATCCCGTGAGACCTACCATCTAGCCCTGAGCGAAGAGCTGATTCGGGGAGCGGGGTTCGCCCTGCTGCCCGGAGACCCAGCCCGCACAGCCCGCATCGCGGAGAAGATCGCCGAGCTGCGCGGCTTGCCCAAGCCAACCGGCCCGCTGGCCTCCCACCGCGCCTACTGTTCCTACCTGACGGAGATCCATGGGACCAAGGTCCTCGCCACCTCGACCGGGATCGGCGGGCCTTCGACCTCGATCGCCGTCGAGGAATTGGCGCAACTGGGCGTGCACACGTTCATCCGGGTGGGGACCACCGGAGCGATCCAGGATTCGCTCGCGATCGGCGACGTGGTGATCACGAGCGGGGCCGTGCGGCTGGACGGAGCCTCCGCCCAGTACGCGCCGATCGCATATCCGGCCGTGGCCCACCACGAAGTGCTCACCGCGCTGATCCGCTCGGCCGACTCGCTTCAGACCGAACTGCAGAACCGCTATCACGTGGGCATCACCGCGTCGACCGATACTTTCTATCCCGGCCAGGAGCGGCGGGATTCCTTTTCTTCCTACGTCCCCCGGCACCTTCGAGGCACGACGGAGGAGTGGCGACGACTGCGCGTGCTCAACTACGAAATGGAGTCCTCCACGCTCCTGACGCTCTGCAGCCTGTTCGGCCTGCGCGGCGGGTGCGTGACCGGCGTGATCTCGACACGCGCCGACCACGAGCGGATCAGCCCGGAGCACCTGCGCCTGGGGGAGGAGCATGCGATCCTGGTGGCGATCAAGGCAGCGGAGTTGCTGATCGATGCCCGTCCATAATGCCGACGTCGCCGCCAAGCTGGAGGAGATCGCCGACCTGCTGGAGCTCGAAGGGGCCAACCCCTTCCGCATCCGCGCCTATCGCAATGCCGCCCGGACCCTGCGCGACCTGAGCCGCGAGGTGGCCACCATGCTGGAGCAAGGCGAGGAGCTGACCGAGCTCCCCGGCATCGGGAAGGACCTGGCGGCGAAAATCCGGGAAATCATCGAGACCGGCTCCACGGCCATCCTCGAGGAACGGCGGAAGACGCTCCCCGACACCCTCACCGAATTGCTGAAGATCCCGGGCCTCGGCCCGAAGCGGGTCAAGACCCTCTACCGCGACCTGGGCGTCCATACGCTCCAGGACCTGCGTCAGGCCGCCGGGGAAGGCCGCGTCCGCTCCCTTCCCGGCTTCGGCGAAAAGATCGAGCGGCATATCCTGCATGAGCTGGAGGCGCGGGCCGGGGCCGAGACGCGGTTCAAATTGGCCACGGCGGCCCCCTATGCGGATTCGTTGGTGGCCTATCTGAAGACCGCTCCGGGGGTCAAGCAGATCGTGGTCGCCGGCAGCTACCGACGGGCCAAAGAGACGGTCGGCGACCTTGACATTTTGGTGACCGCCCGCCCGGGCAGTCCCGTCATGGACCGTTTCGTCTCGTACGACGAAGTGGCCGAGGTCGTCGCTCAAGGCGGCACCCGCGCCACCGTGCGGCTGTCGTGCAAGCTGCAAGTCGACCTGCGCGTGGTCGCCGAAGAGAGTTATGGCGCCGCACTCCAGTATTTCACGGGGAGCAAGACCCACAACATCGTGCTCCGCCAACTGGCGCAACAGCAGGGGCTCAAGCTCAACGAATACGGGGTCTTCAGGGAAGACCGGTACGTGGCGGGAAAGACCGAGGAGTCCGTCTACGCCGCTGTGGGTTTGCCCTGGATCCCGCCGGAGCTGAGGGAAAATCGCGGCGAGTTCGACGCGGCGCAAGCGGGACGGCTTCCAAGACTGGTCGAGCCGGGCGACCTCCGGGGCGATTTGCACGCCCATACGAAGGCGACGGACGGGCGGAACAGCTTGAAGGAGATGGCGCTGGCGGCCCGCAATCGCGGCTTCGAGTACCTGGCGATCTGCGACCATTCCAAACGACTGGCCATGACCCACGGCCTAGACCCCAAGCGGCTGGCCCAGCAGATGGACGAGATCGACCGCCTCAATGCCGCCCTCCCGGGCCTCACCCTGCTCAAGGGCATCGAGGTGGACATCCTGGAGGACGGCCGGCTGGACCTGCCGGACGAGGTGCTGAGCCGATTGGATCTCGTCGTCGCCGCGGTGCACAGCCACTTCGAGCTGCCGCAGGAGAAACAGACGGAACGGATCCTCCGGGCCATGGACCGGCCCCATTTCACGATCCTGGCTCACCCCTCCGGCCGCCTCATCCAAGAACGAGAGCCCTATGAGATCGACCTGCCGCGGATCATCCGGCAGGCGCGCGAGCGGCGATGTTTTCTGGAGCTCAACGCCCATCCGGAACGATTGGACCTGACCGACACCCACTGCCAGATGGCGAAGGAAGAAGGGGTCTTGGTCAGCATCAACTCCGACGCGCACAGTACGCTGGACTTCGACAACGTACGATTCGGGGTGGGACAAGCCAGGCGGGGATGGCTGGAGAAGACCGATGTGCTGAACACCAGGTCCCTGAACGTCTTGCGTCCCCTGCTGCAGCGGACGATGTAGTCGCTTCGAACAGGATCTCCCGGGAAGAAGCGTGAGCGGGTTCCCATGAAAAGATCCGGCTGCCTCCCACTGCTGTTGGTGCTCCTGCTCGTCGCCTTGCTCCCCCTGGTCTTTGGTGAGATCTTCGCGACCGCGCTGCTCAAGCTCCGGCTGGGCCCCGAGGCCGCCCTGCTGCTGATGCTGGGCATCTTCATCGGCAGCGGCATCAACATTCCCGTGAAACGCATCGCCAGGGCTGAAACGCTTGTTGCAGACCCCCTCGCAGTCTTCGGCCTCCTCGGGTTTTGGCCGCGCCTGCAGCGGGCCACGGCGGAGACCGTGATCGCCGTGAACGTGGGAGGCTGCCTGATTCCGGTCGGCCTCGCGCTCTACGAGACTGTTTTCCTGCTGAGCGGCGGCTGGAGGCCGATGGTGGGAATGGGGATCGCCGTCGCCGTGAATGTTCTCGTCTGTTATCGGCTGGCTCAGCCTGTGCCGAACATCGGGATTGCGCTGCCGGCGCTGGTCCCGCCCGCCGTCGCAGCCCTCTCGGCGCTCGCGCTGGTACCGGAGCAGGCCACGCCTGTGGCGTTCGTCGCCGGCGTCGTCGGCCCCCTCGTCGGCGCCGACCTCCTCCATTTGCGCGCCATCCCCCGGATCGCCACCGGAACGGCGAGCATCGGAGGCGCCGGCACCTTCGACGGGATCGTGCTCTCGGGAATCGTCGCGGCCTATCTGGCGTAAGGTGCCCGTGAAGGACAAGCCTCGTTCGATCACGGCACCCGGACGAAGGGGAACCTCGCTCTCAGGCTCCTGGGGATCGCCCCCACCCCGCACACATCCCCCACCGTCTCCACCGCGACGATCAGATCCGGGTCCGTGAACGTAACGGTCGGACTCTGGCCTCGCGCGACCAACACGTCCCGGAGGGCCTGGTCCAGTTCCTGTTCGAGCGGCTGGCCGTGAATCGCTTCTTTGTGGCCGCGCCGCTCGAGCCGGACGTAGAAGGAGCCGCTGCCGATCCGGTCTGCGTAGGCCAGCACCGCCTCCTTCAGGCGAGCCGCAAATTCTTCCACCGTGAACCGGAAGGTCCGCTCGATCGGCACCAGCTTGGCCAGGGGATCGAGAAACCCGGGCCGCTCCTCTTCCGAACGTCGCAACTGCTCGAAGAAGGCCTCATGGTCTTCCACGCGGCCGACGAGCACGCCGCGGAACGGTGTCCAGCGGAAATCCCCGAAGTGCTTGAGCCTGGCTGCGAGGTGACGTTGGTCCCGGTCCTTTGCCGTGGCCAGCACGTTCCACCCGTCGTCGTCCATCGTCTCCCTCTCTGTTCAAGCGGCACGGCTGGCTCGGGGCGATCTTCTCGGACCTGCCTCGCCCGTCACAGGCGGCAGCGGCGGACTGTAAGCCTTCCCGCCTGCGCGTCCCGTTCAAGGTCCTCCATGCTTCGTCCCGTGAGGACCGAGGTCTGACATTCTTCGGTGATCTCTCCGCCCGGCCGGGCCTCCTCGTCCCGCTGTTTCACGAGCAACCACTGTCGGGGCCTGCCTTTCATCCGCACCAGCGAGAAGCGGCCCCAGAGCCGCCGGCCGTGCAGGACGACATCCAGTTTCCCCTGCTTCAGCATCGCGCCAAGGCCCTGGCCGGAGCCCTCGCCGACCGGCTCGAACCAGCCCGTGTCCCAGACCAGGACCGGACCGGCCCCGTACTGGCCCTCCTCGATCACGCCTTCGAAATCGGCATACCCGAGATCGTGGTCGTCCACCTCGATTGCCAGGCGTTTCACCGCCGGGTCCAGTGATGGGCCTTTCGGGATAGCCCAGGACTTGAGTCGGCCGCCGATCTCCAACCGGAAGTCATAATGCAGATGGGAGGCTGCGTGCTTCTGGACGTTAAAAACTGGTTTGGCGGCCTGGCTTGCTTGGACCATGATTTTCTGATGTCCGGATGTACCTCTGACGAAAGCAAGGGCAATGCCTGCGCCTTTCTCATCTCCGGCAGCCGAGAAAGGCGGAATCCCTCGCTTCTGTTTCCTTTCGCCGCATCCTGCTCATAGCGACTGTAGCATTTTGGCCAAAACGGGGGAGAAACATGCGGTATAGCCTCGTTTTGTGCGCGTCCAGGAGCTGATTGAGGCTGGCACGCAGGCTGCACAGTCTAGGAACACCATAAGAACGGAAGTGGTCCGAAGCTGGAGGGAGCCATGACGACCAAGGAAGAACTCCTGGCCAGAGCACAGAAGCCGGCCCAGGAGGCGATGCATCTTCACGCCTTCTATAAAGGAAAGATGCAAACTCTTCCCAAGTGCGGTATCCGCGGCCTGAGCGACTTTGCCGTCTGGTATACGCCAGGTGTCGCGGCCCCCTGCCGCGCGATCGAGGCAGACCCCGAGTCGGTCTACCGGTTCACGAACAAAGGCAACTGTATCGCGGTGGTATCGGACGGGACGAGGGTGCTGGGGCTCGGCGACATAGGGCCGGAGGCAGGGCTGCCGGTGATGGAAGGCAAGGCGCTGCTCTTCAAATACTTGGGCGGCGTGGATGCCGTGCCCATCTGCCTGGGGACCAAGGAGCCGGACGAGTTCGTTCGGACGGTCAAGCTCCTGGAGCCCTCCTTCGGCGGCATCAACCTGGAGGACATCGCCCAGCCGAAATGTTTCGGGATCCTGGACCGGCTCAGGAAGGAGATGCACATTCCCGTCTGGCACGACGATCAGCAAGGAACCGGCACGGTGCTCCTGGCCGGACTGCTGAACGCGCTGAAGGTCGTCGGCAAGCAGCTCTCCAACGTCAAGATCGCCATGATCGGAATGGGGGCGGCCAACGTGTCCGTCTATCGCATCCTCAAGGCGAGCGGCGTCGAACCCTCGGCCATCGTGGCCAGCGACGTGAACGGGACGCTCCATAGAGGCCGGCACGACGTCGAGGCGCAGCAGGAGCACTTCACCGATCTCTGGAGGGTCTGCCGGGAGACCAATCCGGACCGCGTGACGGGCGGGAATGGCGAGGCGCTGCGAGGGGCAGACGTCTGCATCGCCTTCTCGACTCCAGGCCCCGGCATCATCGAGCCGGCCTGGGTGAAGACGATGGCCCGCGATGCCGTCATCTTTGCCTGCGCCAACCCGATCCCGGAAATCTGGCCCTGGGAGGCCAAGGAGGCGGGGGCCAGGATCGTCTGCACCGGCCGGAGCGACTTTCCCAACCAGGTGAACAACTCGCTCGTGTTTCCCGCCATCTTCCGGGGCACCCTGGACGTGCGGGCCCGTACCGTCACCGACGAGATGGCCATCGCGGCCGCGCATGAGCTGGCCCGTTGCGCGGAGG
Source organism: uncultured Nitrospira sp. (assembly GCA_964552455.1). GTDB lineage: Bacteria > Nitrospirota > Nitrospiria > Nitrospirales > Nitrospiraceae > VGXG01. Next base: position 2,756 of record CAZKHY010000093.1, on the reverse strand, counting down.
AACGAGGGATCAACGAGGAAGATATTCTCCCCCGGATGGATGAATGGGAGGTCGTTCCGCGGGTGGCCGTGGCAACCGCGATGAAGGCCCAGGAGCAGGGCGTCGCCAGGCTCACCAAGACGCGCCAAGAACTCCGCGATCATGCCGAGCAAACCATCAAGACGGTGCGCGACGCCACCGCCCTCTTGATGAGGGAAGGGATCATCCCTCCCCCGCCGGCGGCCTCGTAGAAGGCGCTTGCGATGCAACGTCCACGTCGAGAGCGCGCGGTGCGGCTTGCGGTCGGCGAGGAAGAAGGCCATGACGGGACCATCTGAGGCAAGCGAGAGGGTGATCTGGAAAGCCTATCCCTCCTGGGGTCAGTTCGCCTGGCTGTACTTCATGAGCGTCCTGACCGCCTCCCGCGGCCTGCTGTTTTTCAAGTTCCAGATAGCCGGATGGGACCTGTGGCTGGGCGGGGCGGGGCTGCTGCTCGTATGCGCGGCCGCCCTGCGTCGATGGGCCCAATACTGCATCACGTCCGATCGCGTGCTGGTGAGAAACGGCTACACCGGTCGCGAGATCGAGACGGTTCCCCTCGACCGGATCGAGGAGGTTGTCCTGCGGCAAGGGTCGATCGCGCAATGGATGGGCATCGGCACCCTCGTGATCCGAACCACCGGAGGCCGCCACGTGCGGCTGAAAGGGATCAAAGATCCGGAGGTGATCAAGAACCGGCTTCAGGCCATGAGGTCGGCTGGCGAAGCGCCAGCCGGCCGGCGCTCCGCACCATCAAACCCAATCGACACCCATGAAGCTGACAGCCTGGATTGATTCCTGGCGGGACGCCACCGTGGCCATCGGCCACATCCATGCCCTGCCGGTCAAACGACCAGGCGGGAAGACGGCCATGCGGAACTTTTTCATCGTGGTGGGCACGGGGGTCATTTTCGGTCTGAAGGGCGATCCGACCAAGACCCCCTGGCTGGTCACGGCCAAGCATGTCTTCCTGGATCAGGCCGAGCACTGGGACCCCTCCCACTTGCACATCCGTTTCTCCTGGTTCGATGACAAACCGGTGGACGAGTACCTGGGGGTGCGCATTGACCTCAAGCGGAAAAGGAAACGCCTGTGGGTGGCTCATCCGGACCCCGAAGTCGACCTGGCCTGTCTCCCGCTGGTCATTCCCCAAGACCAGGCAGGGAGAGCGAAGGCGCCCACGGTGACCTTGGGAGACTTCGCGACGGCGGAGGAGGTCTACGAAGGGGCTCCGGTCGTCGTGCTCGGCTATCCCGGTGCAGTCGGACCCCATTTTTGGACGAGAGCCATCGTTCGGCAGGGCATCATTTCCTGGGTCTCGCCCACCAAACCGCGATCCGGGGTGTTTTTGATCGACAGCAACGTATTTCCGGGGAACAGCGGCGGCCCGGTGTTCAAGCTGCCGGCCGGAACCGATCGCCACGGTCATTTCGCGGCCGGCGGAAAGGTCACCTTCCTGGGCATCGTGACGCAAGCCAGGATTCAAAAGCTCCCGCTCACGGTGGGGGAAAAAGAACTTGAAATCCAACTTCAGGGCAGGAAAAAACCTGAAACCCCTTTTGTGCCGAGTTTCATCGGCCTCGGCGTCATCGAGCCGGCCTTGCGGGTCAAGCAACTGCTGGCGACAGCCAAGTTACAGTCGCGGTGAGCGCCCCCCTGGCCGGAGCCGGACCAGGGTCACCAGGATCACAATGAGAGAGGACAAGGGAGAAAGGCTGGCGACAACCGGAAGGCCCGCGGCTTATTGCCGGCTTCTGGACGGAGGCCAACTGGCGGGACGGGTGGCCGAAGCCAGAGGACGGCTTCGCCGCTGTCATGTCTGTCCGCGCCACTGCGAGGTCAACCGGCTGGAAGGAGAACTCGGATTTTGTCTGGTGGGCAGCCGCCCCTTCGTCGCCAGCTATGGGCCTCACTTTGGAGAAGAGGCGCCCTTGCGGGGGCGTCGAGGATCCGGCACCATTTTTTTCAGCAGCTGCAACCTGCGATGCATCTACTGTCAGAACTACGAGATCAGCCACCTGCGGGAAGGCAGGGAAATCGAGCCGCGGGAGCTGGCCGACATGATGCTCGACTTGCAGGGGCGGGGGTGCCACAACATCAACCTGGTCACACCTTCCCACCAGGTCCCCCATATTCTGGAAGGGCTTCTCATCGCGGCCGAACGAGGTCTCGTCATCCCCCTGGTCTATAACACGAGTTCCTACGACGACCCGGACACGCTGCGGCTCTTGGACGGCGTCGTGGACATCTACCTGCCGGACTTTAAATACTCCGATCCCGACATCGCGCTGCAATATTCCAAGGCCCCGTCCTACCCGGACATCGCCAAGGCGGCGATCAAGGAAATGCACCGGCAAGCGGGGGACCTGCTCCTGGATGAGCAAGGGCTGGCCGTCCGCGGGCTGCTCGTCCGCCATTTGGTCCTGCCGGGCGGGCTGGCCGGAACGGCGGAGGTGATGCGGTTTCTCGCCGAGGACATCTCGAGGGACACCTACGTGAACATAATGGATCAGTACCGGCCCTGCTATGAAGCCTTCGTCCATCCTCCGTTGAACCGGCGGATCACGGAGGAGGAATTCGACGAGGCGGTCCGGCTGGCCAAGGCCAGCGGGCTGCATCGGTTGCACCGGGAAAGACCCGAGACGGCCATTGCCTGGCCGGCCGAATTGTGAAGAAGCGGATCGGATCAGGCCATCATGAATGGAGGATATTTCACGGGAGGCACAAGAACTCTCCGC
>CAZKHY010000092.1:6397-15045 GCA_964552455.1 uncultured Nitrospira sp. | reverse complement strand
AATCCTCCTCGGTCAGGGCTTCCATGGCCTTGGCTATGGCAGCGTTGTCGAGCAGGATCGCGCCCAACACGGACTGCTCCGCTTCGAGATTTTGAGGCGGGAGCCTGGGATCGGAGAGATCGGGGGGGCTCATAATCCTACCGGTGATTGCTGCACGGCCTCAACGACCCACGAGACCGGTCGGGAAGCCGGTTGCTGAACGCTGAATTCGGAGCGGAAGAGCACGGAGACCGCCATGGACCGGTCGCCGTCCTACATTTTCATCACCCGCTGAAACGGCATGCTGGAGAGGTCTTTGATCTTCACGGTCCTGGAGTTGGCCACCGAGGGCCCGGTCACGACCAAGGCCTCGTCGGCGGCCAGCTTCGGCGCCCCCAGGATCGCCACCGAGGAGGCCGCGAGCCGACGCCCCTCTTCCACCGCGGACCGGACCACATCCCGTTCTCTCGCGCGCAAGGTCCCCTGGATGACCCGCAGGCCGGCTTCGCGCAGCATCCGGGCAACCTGGAAGAGTTGGCCGCCGCGGCGGGCCGGAGCGGACACCAGCATGTCCGCTCGGTCGTGGGACGCTCCATTGCCCAGCCGCTCCATGGCCTGAAAGAGCCGATCCACGTCGAACGCGAAACCGGTGGAAGGGAGGTCCCGGCCGAACCGCCCGATCAGGTGATTATACCGTCCTCCCCCGCCCAGTTCGCAGCCCACGCCGCCTGCGAACACGTCGAAGACCACCCCGTCATAATAGTCAAAGCCCCGGAACTCGCCCAGGTCCAACAAGAGGTGGCGCTTCAAGCCCGACTCCCCCAGCAACCGATAGACCCGGGTGAGCCGGTCGAGCGCCCCGCGCAACTCCCGATCGCGACCGGCCAGCGCGAGGCCCCGCTCCAGGACCTCGTCCTGCCCATAGAGGCCCGGCGCCTCGAGGACGCCCCGCGCGGACCGTTTCGACACCCGTTCCTGCGCGAGGATTTCCTCCAGCCGAGGCAGATCCTTGCGCGCGGCCGCCTGCTCGGCCCGCTTTTGCCCCTCGGAGGACAGCCCGCTCCTGGCCAACAGGGCCTTGAAGAACCCCACGTGCCCCAGGGAGATGGTGAAGGCCGACAGGCCCAGCCGCTCCAGACATTCGACCATCAGGGCGATGATCTCGCCGTCCATCGCGACATCATCCACGCCGATGAGTTCCGCCCCCACCTGGAAGATCTCCCGCTCCCGCCCCGCATGTTCCGGCTCGTGCCGGAAGACCGTGGTGCGGTAACTCAGCCTGAGCGGGAAGACCGGCTCCACCATGCCCATGGCCACGATGCGGGCGATCTGCGCCGTGACATCGGGCCTCAGCAAGAGGATCCGTCCGGTGGTGCGGTCCGCAACCTTATAGCACTTCTCGATCAGCTCCGGTTCCAGCCCGGGGGCCAGCACGTCCAGATATTCGAAGGCGGGGGGAATGATCTCCTGATAACCCCACCGGGCCAGGGAGGTCAGCAGCGTGTCCTCCAGACGGCGCACGCGCTGAGCGGTCCGGGGCAGGATCGTCGACATCCCCGCCGGAATCAGCGAACGGTCGCGCGGTTGTGTCGCGGCACCCGGCATACGCACGGGCTTGCGTGCGCGTTTGGCTGGCAGAGGGCGGGCCATAGACTGCGGTGAGGCCACTCAGAGGCCTTTTGAGAGATCAACCAGCTTGACGGAGAGGATGTTCTTGCCTCGCTTGATGGTCTCCAGGATCCCGGACGGCAAGGGAACATCCAGCCCGATGATCAGCAGGGCGTTTCCGCCGCGCTCTTCGCGGGAACACTGCATCCGGGCGATGTTGACGTTGTGCTCGCCGAGGGCCGAGGCGACGGCGCCGATGACCCCGGGCCGGTCCACGTTGAGGATCAGCAGCATGTGCCCCTCGGGCACCACCTCGACCTGGAAATCGTCGATCTCGATGATGCGGGGATCCTTCCGGTGATAGAGGGTCCCGGCCAGGCGGTGCGTTTTCTTCCCCGCTTCCACCCGGACCCGGATGACGCTGGTGAAATCCCCGGCGTCGCTGCTCTTCACTTCTTTGACCTCGATCCCCCGCTCCCTGGCGATCACCGGCGCATTGACGTAGTTGACGGCGTCCTCCAGGATCGGGGTCAAGAGCCCCTTGAGGACCGCGATCGTCAGCGGCGCGACCGACAGGCCGGCCACCTCGCCGTTGTACTCCACCGTGACCCGTTCCAGCCCGCCCTCATAGAGCTGGGCCTGGAGCAGGCCGATTTTTTCCGCCAGCGTCACGTAGGGCTGCAGCCTGGGGAGCAGCTCGGCCGGCACGGAAGGGATGTTGACCGCCCCCCGCGCGATCCCTTTCGTGAAATAGTCCACGATCTGCTCCGCGATCCCGATCGCCACGTTTTCCTGCGCCTCGCCGGTGGAGGCGCCGATGTGGGGGGTGCAGATGAAATTGTCCAGCGTCAGCAGCGGGTGGTCGGCCTTGACCGGCTCTTCCTCGAACACGTCGAAGGCCGCCGCGGCGACTTTCTTGGATTTGAGCGCGTCATAGAGGTCCGCCTCGTTGACGATCCCGCCGCGGGCGCAGTTGGCGATCATGACGCCGGGCTTCATCTGCGCGATCGCGGCCGCGTTGATCAGCGACTTCGTTTCGGGCGTGAGCGGCGTGTGCACCGAGATGATGTCGGCCCGCCGGAACAGCTCGCTCAGTTCGACGACCTCCACGCCCATCTTGCGGGCCCGCTCCTCCGCCAGATAGGGGTCGTAGGCGATCACGTTCATGGAGATCCCCTGGGCCAGTTTGGCCAGGTACCCGCCGATCTGGCCGATTCCCACGACCCCCAGGGTCTTGTTGTACAGCTCCACCCCCATGAACTTTTCTTTTTCCCACTTCCCGGCCTTCATCGACGCGGTGGCCTGGGGGATCCGGCGGGTCATCGAGCAGATCATCGCCATCGTGTGTTCGGCCGTCGTGACCGTGTTCCCGCCGGGCGTGTTCATGACCACGATCCCGCGCCTGGTGGCGGCCTGAGTGTCCACGTTGTCCAGACCGGACCCGGCCCGCCCCACGACCTTCAGACGGTCGGCCGCCTGGATCACCTCCGCCGTCACTTTCGTGGCGGAACGGACGATGAGCCCGTCGTACTGCTTGATCTCCCGGAGCAGCTCGTCTTTGGGGAGCTTGGTCTTCACGTCCACCGCGAAGCCGGCGCGCTCAAGGATCTCAAGGCCCTGCTTCGAAAGACTGTCGCTGACCAGAATTTTCATGGTGCCCGGCACGGTGCGGTTCTCCCTTCGCCTCAGTTTCCGTTCACGCCTTGACCATCAGCAGTTCCTGCGCCTTGGCCACCCCGCTCCCCAACTTGACGGAATGTCCCAGCCCTTTCAGCACCATCTCGATGGCGGCCAGCGTCATGATCACGTCGAAGGAGTCCATGTAGCCCATGTGAGACACGCGGAAGATCTTCCCTTTCAGGTGGTCCTGCCCTCCGGCCGCCGTGATGCCGTACTGCACTCTCAAATTCTTATAGATGGCCTGCCCATCCACCCCCTCCGGAGCGGAGATCGCCGTCAGGGCGTCGCTGGGGGATTCCTTGGGGAATAAGGCCAGCCCCGCCGCCTTGACCCCCTCGCGCATTGCCAGGGCCAGGCGCGCCTGGCGGGCAAACACCTGCTCGAGGCCTTCGGCTTTCAGCATCTTCAACACTTCCTGGAGCCCCAGGATCATGGAGACCGCCGGCGTGTAGGCCGTCTGGTTTTTAACTTGGGATTCGCGCTCCTTCTTGAAATTAAAATAAAAGGCTCCGTTCTTGGCCTTGTCCGCCATCTGCCAGGCTTTCTCGCTGACGCTGACAAAGGCCAGACCCGGCGGCAGCATCAAGGCCTTCTGGGATCCGGTCACGACCACGTCGATTCCCCAGGCGTCGGGCTTGATGTCGAAGACGCCCAGCGCCGTGATCGCGTCCACGACCAGAATCGTTCCCTCGTGAGGCTTGACCGCCTCGGCCAGGGCCTTGGTGTCATGCGCCACGCCCGTGGAGGTCTCGCTGGCCTGTACGTAGACCGCCTTGATCGCCGGGTCCTTCTTCAGCGCGTCGGCCACCTGCTGGGGGTTCACGGCATGGCCCCATTCCACCTTGAGCTCCGTCACCTGCACGCCGAAAGTCTTGCAGAGCTTGCCCCAGCGCTCGCCGAACTTGCCGCCGTTCACCACCAGCGCCTTGTCCCCCGGCGACAGGAAATTGGCCACCGCCCCTTCCATCCCTCCCGTCCCGGAGGAAGCCAGGATCAGCACGTCGTTTCTGGTTTGAAACAGCCACTTGAGGTCTTCCCGAACCTCGCCGAACAATTGGGCGAACTCCGGCGCCCGGTGATGGATGATGGGCCTGGCCATCGCCAGCAGGACCTCCGGCGGAACCGGCGTCGGCCCCGGCGCGAGCAAATACCGCTTCAACATCGTCTGCTCTCCTCAGAAGACAGTTGGATAGTTTTAAGAGGCGTGGAAGGGCGTTACGCTATCACTTGGACCCCCTCACTGTCAAGGCAACGAACCTCCTTGGAAGGGCTCCGTATCGTGGAAAACTCGAGGAGCCGATACGTTTTCCGCTCCCGCTCCCACGCCTCCATTGCAGCCTCAGGCCCTCCCATGGGCCCTGCCGGGCTGAGCCGTCGGGCTCATGTTCCGCACAAGTTTCTTGACAAGGACCTTGGGGCTCGTTACCCTAGAAAATTGTGCCATGGATTCCGTACTAAAATGAAGGAAGACGAAGGACTTATGCGATCCGTGACCAAGGCAGGCCCTCACTCTTCATCGAGCAGGCTCGGCCCAGTGCCGGGAGCCCTGTTGGCTGTTCTCCTTTGGGGTTTCTGGCTGAGCGACGGCATGCCGGCAAGTGCCGCTCCCCTCCCGGAGAACGATCAGACCTCTCAGCAGTCCCTTCAGACCTCTGCCCTTGAGCAACAAACAGGCAACAGCGACAGCCTGCCGCAGGCCAGCAGCCCCGGCCAGCCGGAGCAGGTCCGGGCGGCAGAAGGCCCCGGCCAGGCGGCGGAAGTGGAATCTCTTCCATCCGGCGAGGCTTCCGTCCAAACGGGAGAGGCGCCGAGCCCGAACCAGCCCCAAGCCCTCGGCTTCCCCCAGGAACCCTCCCGGCAGGCCGAAGAGCAAAGGCCGGAGCCGACCCAGTCCACCTCCCTGCCCCCTGCGACCGACGAGGTCCCCGGCGAAACGAGGTACAACATTCCCATCGTGCGCGATCAGAAGGTGGAAGGGCACATGCGGTTCTTCCACACCACGATCCGCAACCGGTTCGAGCAGTGGCTCGCCAGGCTGGGCCATTACAAGCCGCTGGTGGACCGCATCTTCTCCCAGTTCGACTTGCCCAGCGACCTGGTCTATCTGTCGCTCGTCGAGAGCGGCTTCAATCCTCACGCCCGCTCACGCGCCAAGGCCACGGGCCCCTGGCAGTTCATGAAGGGCACGGCCCAACGCTATGGGCTGCGTGTGGACAAGTACGTGGACGAGCGCAAGGACCCCTACAAGTCCACCGTGGCCGCCGCCAACTACCTGCGTGACCTCTATGACCAGTTCGGCGCCTGGCCGCTCGCCATGGCCGCCTACAACGCCGGCGAGGGGAAAGTGCAGCGCGCGCTCGACAAAACCAACGCCGAAAGTTTCTGGGAGATCGCCCAGACCAAGCACCTCCGGCGGGAAACCAAAGAATACGTCCCGCGGATCATGGCCGCCACGATCATCGCCAAGAACCCCGACCAGTACGGGTTCAGCCAGGACTCCCTCGACGCACATCAATTCGAGGAGGTGGTGATCAGCCGCCCCCTGCTGCTGCGAGACATCGCGAAAGTGTCCGGGGTCCCCTTCGAAGAGCTGCGGCGGTTGAACCCGGAGCTGTTGAAGGACGTCACGCCCCCCGGCGATACGGACTATCACCTGAAGGTGCCGGTTGGAACGAAGGAGACGGTCGAGCAGAAGCTCGAGCAGGTGCCGACGTGGAAACCGACTGCGCCGATCGCCAGGAAGAATCAGGGGCGGAGGGAGCCGGGGGCTCAGTCGCCGGGGTGGTACCGGGTGCAGGTCGGGGATAAACTCTCGACGATTGCGAAGCGCTTCCGCCTGTCCGTCCAGGAACTCAAAAGCAGGAACCACTTGACCAGCAGCCGGATCAGGCCCGGCGACCTTCTCTCGGTCACCCGTTAAGCCGCTTCCGCAAGTCTCTTTCCAGTCGCGGTCTCTCTGCCCGGCTTTACTTGCCCGGTTCCGGTGTCGGCTTTTGCTCCTGGCTCGGTTGGGCGCCTCCCTCCGGCGCCTTCTTCACTTCCAGGGCCTTGATCCGGACGGCGGCTTCGCTGGCAAAGGGAGAATTGGGATAGCTCTTGCTCAAGTCCTGGTAGCGGGCCAGCGCCCCTTCCGGCCGTGACTGGGTCTCTTCAAACTTGCCCAACTCGAAGAGGACCTGGTCCTTGTTGAGCGCCCCCGGGACTTCCAGCACGGCCGAGAAGGCCTTGACCGCCTGTTCACGGTCGCCGTTCAGCAGATAGGCGTAAGCCAGCCGCTGGTACACCATGCCCAGCATGACCTTGTTCGCCCCATAGGTGGCCACGTATTTCTTGTAAGCTTCGATGGCGCCTCCAAGATCGTTGGCCTGCACGAGGGCGTTGCCCAGGTGATAGAGAGACAGAGGGGCGGTGGGGGTTCGCGGGTACTGCTCCACCACCTGGCGGAAGAGCACGGTTGCTTGCTTGAGGTTCTCCTCGGCCTTGGCGGCCTGGTCGGAGGGGCGATCCACGTAGAGCGCCATCGCCCGGTGGTGCAGTTCCAAGGCCTGCTCGGCCTGGCGCTGGTCATACCACACCATCGCCAGGACCGCCGCAACGGCCGCAAAGAGCACAAGCAAGCCGGTCAGGACCTTCAGCCGATGCTCCTGGATGAGGAGGAAAAACCGCTCAATCCCGCTCAGGAGCTGGGCCTCATCCGCGGGACCGCTCTTTGATTCAAGTTTAATGCGGTACGACATGGGCCTCCTCGACAAGCAATCAGCCGACAGCCATCAGCTTTCAGCGGGAGCCTCTTGCGAGCCTCGGGTAGCTCTTTCAGCCCTGACGCTGACTGCTGACAGCTCGCTGCTCCTACCCGCCGCGACCTTATACAAGGTTGCCCGAACCCTTGTCAATGCAGCCATCCCGCGTAAGGGGGATGAGGCGTAAGGCGTCGATGACGTTTCGCGATTCACGCCTCACGGGCTTGAGACTCGTTGACAGCCACTCGCAGCGAGGTATAGCGTAGCCCGACGCCGCTCGGCGAGGTCCGCGAATCCGGCGTTTATTGATGACCCGGACATCCCTGCGAAAAGCCGGCCAATCACAGGCCCATGTTTGACGAAGAACTCTCCCAGCTCGATGCGCAACACCTGCTGCGCGAACTCCGGCTCATCGAGTCGGCACCGGGACCGGCGGTGACCTTCCGGGGCCGCTCGGTCATCCTGATGGCCTCGAACGATTATCTGGGCCTGGCCACCCACCCCGCCCTCAAGAAAGCCGCCCAGGAGGCGATCGAGCGGTTCGGGGTCGGAGCCGGGGCCTCGCGCCTCGTGTCCGGGACCCTTCCGCCTCACGTGGAACTGGAAGCGGCCCTCGCTCGGTTCAAAGGAACCGAGGCGGCGCTGGTCTTCGGCTCCGGGTACCTGGCCAATCTGGGCCTGATTCCCTCACTGATCGGCACGGGCGGGGTGATCTGTGCCGACCGCCTCTGCCATGCCAGCCTCCTCGACGGGTGCCGTTTGAGCGGCGCCACGCTCCATCGGTACCGCCATCGTGACCTCAATCACCTGGAAGCCCTCTTGGCAAAGCGTCCGCCAAACCGCAAGACGTTGATCGTGACCGACGGGGTCTTCAGCATGGACGGCGACGTGGCGCCGCTGCCGGAGCTGCTCGACCTGGCGGAGCGGTACGGAGCCCAGGTGCTCGTGGACGACGCGCACGGAACCGGCGTGATGGGCCAGAACGGCCGCGGCACGCTGGAGCACTTCGGGGTCGAGGCGCGCCTCCCGTTTCACATGGGCACGCTCAGCAAGGCGCTGGGCGGCAGCGGCGCCTACGTCGCAGGGCCCGCCACGTTGATCCGATACCTCGTGAACCGCGCCCGGTCCTTTATCTACACCACGGCACCGCCGCCCGCCAGCGCCGCGGCGGCGCTGGCGGGCCTGGAGGTCCTGCATTCGGACCGGACGAGACGGATCAGGCTCTGGGTCAACCAACGGCACTTCCGGGCCGGGCTCCTGGCGCTGGGGTTCACGTTGCCGGACACCGTCAGCCCCATCCTGCCTGTCTTGGTGGGAGACCCGGAAAAAGCCACGAAGCTGGCCGAGCGGCTGCTCCAACTCGGGGTTTATGCGCCGGCGATCCGCCCCCCGACCGTGCCCCGTGAGACCAGCCGCATCAGGACGACCGTCACCTCCGAACACACGACGGAACAGCTCGATCAGGTGCTGGCTGCGTTCAAGCAGGCGGGGCTCGAGCTGGGGCTACGGTGAATCGCCGGCGGCAGCCCCCATCCTGCCGCATTCGGAAACGGCCCGATCGATAGCCCGTCCAAGGGAGCTGTGATATAGTTGGCCGTGTTTGATTCCGGCCCGATCATCGAAACATCACGGGTGGCTCTA
>CAZKHY010000092.1:0-6297 GCA_964552455.1 uncultured Nitrospira sp. | reverse complement strand
ATGGACATCACGCAGTTGCTGACCTTCGGGGTGGAACAGGGAGCATCGGATTGCCATCTCAGCGCGGGCGAACCCCCCATGCTCCGTATTCACGGAGAGTTGAAGAAGCTGGACCACCCTCTCCTGACCAAAGAAGAAGTCCACGACATGATCTTCGACATGATGAACGACGCCCAGCGCAAGGCGTTCCAGGAGCACCATGAATGCGACTTCTCCTTTGAGATGGGGGACATTGCGCGGTTCCGGGTCAACGTGTTCGTGCACCGTCGGGGCGAAGGGGCGGTCTTCCGGACCATCCCCACGAAGATCCTGGCCCTCGAGCAACTGGGCATGCCGCCGATTCTCCGGCAGCTGTGCGAGAAGGAAAAGGGCCTCGTCCTGGTGACCGGCCCGACCGGCTCGGGGAAATCCACCACCCTGGCCGCCATGCTGGACTTTCTCAACGAGACCTTTGAAGGCCATATCCTCACCATCGAGGACCCGATCGAGTTCGTGCACAAATCCAAGAAGTGCCTGGTCAACCAGCGGGAGCTGGGTCCCCATACCCACTCGTTCGCCAACGCGCTCAAGTCCGCCCTGCGCGAGGACCCGGACATCATCCTGGTCGGCGAGATGCGCGACTTGGAAACCATCCAGCTCGCCCTCACGGCGGCGGAGACCGGGCACCTTGTGTTCGGCACCCTGCACACCTCCAGCGCCCCCAAAACGGTGGACCGGATCATCGACGTCTTTCCACCGAATCAGCAGGCCCAGGTCCGCGCCCAGTTCGCCGAATCCATCGAAGGGGTCATCACCCAGACCTTGCTCAAGAAAAAGACCGGCGGCCGGGTGGCGGCGCTGGAAATCATGGTGGGCACGACCGCCGTGCGCAACCTCATCAGGGAAGCCAAGCTGCACCAGATCCCCGGGATCATGCAGGCCAGCAAGAAGGACGGGATGCAGACCATGGACATGGCCCTGATCGACTTGGTCAACCGGGGCCTCGTCGCGAAGGCGGAGGCCCAGGCCCGGAGCATGACCCCCAACCTCTTCGGGCCGTCAGGGTCGGCGGTCGCCGGCGGCGCGGCCTGAAGAAAACGCGACACGCGAGGGATGAAACGTGAACGGTGAGGGAGCCGGAGGCATCAAATGGACATGCATGACATCCTGAAGGTGATGGTGGAGCGGGACGCCTCCGATGTCTACCTGACGGTGGACCTTCCCCCCACATACCGCATTCAGGGGGCCACGCAATCCGTCGGCGACAGCCCGTTCACGAACGAGCAGCTCGAGGCGCTGGCCAACGCGATCATGCGGGAGAAGCAGCGGAAGGAATTCGAGGCGACGATGGAGATGAACCTGGCCCTCTACTACCCGGACCTGGGCCGCTTCCGCGTCAACATCTTCCGCCAGCGCGGCAACGTGGGCTTCGTCATCCGCCAGATCAAGGTGGAGATCGTGCCGATCGACAAGCTGGGCCTGCCGCCCACCGTCAAGGACGTCGCGATGAGCAAGCGGGGGCTCGTCCTCTTCGTCGGCGCCACCGGGTCCGGCAAATCCACCTCGCTGGCCGCCATGATCGACCATCGGAACGCCACCTCGTCCGGACACATCGTCACGATCGAGGACCCGGTCGAGTTCGTGCACCGGCACAAAAAGTCGGTCATCACCCAGCGGGAGGTCGGGTTCGACACCCATTCGTTCCAGGCCGCCCTCAAGAACACCTTGCGTCAGGCCCCGGACGTGATCCTGATCGGGGAGATTCGCGACACCGAAACCATGGAGGCGGCCATCGCCTTCGCGGAGACCGGCCATCTCTGCCTGGGCACCCTCCACGCCAACAATGCCAACCAGGCCATCGAGCGCATCATGAACTTCTTTCCCGCCGAGCGCCACGCCCAGATCTACCTGCAGCTCTCGATGAACTTGCGGGCCATCATCTCCCAGCGCTTGATCCCCTCCCTGGAAGGCAAGCGGGTGGCTGCCCTGGAGATCCTGCTGGACACCCCGCGGGCGAAGGACCTGATCAAGAAGGGCGAAATCGACCACCTCAAGGAAGCGATGGAGCAGGGAGTCCAGGAGGGCTGTCAGACGTTCGACCACGTCCTGTTCAACCTATACAAGGACGGGAAGATTTCGCTGGATCAGGCCCTCATCAATGCGGACAGCGCCAACAACCTTCGCCTGAAGATCAAACTGGCCGGGTTGAAAACGGACGACCAGGCCGCCCCTTCCACGGACAAGACCGAAGCAGAGAAAGCAGCCGGGTTCCAGATCAAAGGACTCCCTTCCGGAAGCTCGATCCGCAAGCTCTGACCCAGCCCGCAACGTGCCGTCCCTTCAGGCCGTCACAGCCATCACGGATTGGCAGCCTGCTGGTCCGTGAGAGATTCCAGGTAGGTGGCGATTTTTTCCAGCGCACCGGCGCTGAGCTTCTGGCCGTACCAACGCGGCATGGTGTGGTCCGGAAAGCCGGGGACGACGTACGTGCTGGGACTGAGGATCGACTCGATCACGTATTCGCGCACGGTCCCGGCCTGTCCCTTGTAGGCTGGATCGGCCAGACGGGCCGGGCCGGTCAGCCCGAGGACTAATTGGGGCCCCACGCGCCCCTCTGCCCCTGGGATGCCGGGGATCCTGTGACAGACAGGGCAGCCGGCCTTCGTGAAGAGCTCCGGAAGCGGCTCGACCCCGGAGGCCAGCGGCACCATGGCAGGGTCGAGTTGCGGAACCTTGGGCTGGGTCTTCTTGGGGGAAAGGATCGCGCCCAGCCCGACGTAAGACAGAGTCACGAGCAGCAGCACGACCCCGACCAGGAAAAAGCTCCGGGCGAACTGGTTGGATCGAAGGGCGCGCGCCTCCTCTGTCCGCTTCTCGTCGCGGCTGGACATGGCCGCGTCGCTAGTAGTAGAGCGGGGCCTGCGGACCAGGCCTCATCCCTTCCAGATCCGGGTCCGGATCATCGGGGTTGCGGGTCACGGATTCCTTCGCCTTTTTCCGCTCCTGCCGGCGCAGTTCTTTCTCTTTCCGCTTCTCCGCCTTGTCGCGCTCACGCTGGCGTTTCGCGGCCGTGACTTTGGGGTGAGTCGGCATGGAAGTCCTCCTCTAACGGGCCCACTTGATGGTGCACCCGATCGCGTGCGTGGCCGGCTCCGCCGGCTGACGACCCTGCAGCAGCGCCTCCACCGCCTCGCGCAGATAGCGGCGGGTCACCTTCTGCGGCTGCTGCCAGTTGTCGTCGATCTTGCCCTGATACCGCAGCCGGCGCGGCCGGTCGAAGACGAACAGTTGGGGGGTATGGGTCGCCCCATAGACCCGCGCGATCTGCTGGGACGCGTCCCGGAGATAGGGGAAGTTGAACCCCCTGGCTTCGGCGCGGGCGATCATCTGCTCGAAGCTGTCCTCCGGATAATCGACGTCGTCGTTGGAATTGATGGCCACCAGCTGCAGCCCTTGCCCTTCATAGTCACGCTGGATGGCGACCAGCCGGTCTTCGTAGGCCTGCACGTAAGGACAGTGGTTGCAGGAGAAGACCACCACCAGGACGGCCTTGCCGGCGAAGCTGCCCAGGCTGTAGGTGCGTCCGTCCACACCGGGCAAAGCAAACTCCGGGGCTTCGTCGCCCAAATGCAGCGTCATGTCGGTCGATGCCTCGGCCATGCTCACACGCCGTCCTCACCCGTTCATCATACAGGACACCGTTGCGTTCTTGGAGGGCACCCATTGCTCCAGGATTGCAATGGGTCCCCGGTCCCCGACCTTACTTCGGCGCATCCATGGCGCACCGGACGCCGAGCGTCCGGTCCCGGAAATCAGGCTCGGCCGAGACACGCGCGGTGGTGCGGATGCCGGCCGGAGGGTCGTTCCAGGAGCCGCCCCTGATCACCCGCTTCTCGCCTTCGCCTGGCCCCTTGGGGTTGCGTTCCGGACTTTTCTGGTAATACTCACGCTCATACCAGTCCGCCACCCATTCGGCCGCATTGCCGGCCATGTGGTAGAGCCCGTAGGGACTCTTCCCCCCCTCTTTGGTTCCGTGCCGGACACTCATGCCTTCCACGCCGCTCTCGACCGGAGCCAGGGTGATGGCATCGCTGACCCAGACCCCGCGATTGTAGTTGGCGATATCCACAAAGGGCTGCATGTGACCCCAGGGATAGCGGCGGCCGTCGGAGCCCCGAGCCGCCTTTTCCCATTCTGCCTCCGTCGGAAGCCGTTTGCCGGCCCACTTGCAGTAGGCGTCGGCGTCCTCCCAACTCAACCCGACGGCCGGCCTGTTGCCCGCCGTGTTCGCAGCTTCGTCGTCCCAGGTTGGCGGGGCCGGGTACTTCGCGTCAGCCAGGAACTTGGCATAGCGGGCGATCGTCACCTCATACTGGTCGATCAAGTAGCGATCCAGGAAGACTTTGTGCTCCGGCCGTTCGTTCCCCGCCCCTTCATTGTTGCCCATGGTGAAGGGGCCTTCCGGAATCAGCACCATCGGGGCCCCGTCTTTCCCGGCCGGTGCCGCCGACGGCATAGGAGCCGCCGGTGTCTTGGAGTTTTGCGGCACTTCTCCAGCGCCGAGAGTCAGGGTTCCGAGCAGAATTACCCCACCGGCTTTTCTTACTGTCGGTAAGAGTCCCATAAATGCCCTCCGGCTTCAGCATAGCCCTCGATAAATGGGAAGGAAAATCAGGCGAAAGAAAAAAGAAAAGGACGACAGGAGCAGGCCTTGTCGCCCAGGCACCGAGAATTCATGCCTCCCGATCAGACCGGTTCAACAGCCACGATCGGGAGGCATGCTTGCGACGGCTAACAGGTGGCGTCCCCAACGGGATTTGAACCCGTGTTGCCGGCTTGAAAGGCCGGCGTCCTAGGCCAGGCTAGACGATGGGGACGATTTTCAACAATCTTTTCAGCAGGCCATGTGCACTGCCGCCTGCGTTCAGGAGACGCCTTTCGCGTTCAAATCTCTGTCCAGAACGGACGGTCATACCTGCGCATGAAAAACCAGCGGAGAGTCATAACGTTTCATGCGCGGCAGGCCAGGCGGGCGGAATCTTAACAGATGGGATGGGGTGAGTCAAACCGTCACTGCTTCAATTTCGCGGCGAAGTGCTTGCGGAACTTCGCCACTTTCGGGCTCACGACGAACGAACAGTAGGGCTGGGCGGGGTTGCGGGCGAAGTAGTCCTGGTGATAGTCCTCGGCCCGGTAAAACGGCCCGGCCGGGGCGACTTCGGTGACGATCGGTCGGTCGAAGATCCCTTCCTTCGCGAGAGCGTCGATCACGTCCTGAGCGATCGTCCGTTGCTCCGGCGAGTGGTGGAAGATCGCGGACCGGTATTGCGTGCCGACATCGTTCCCCTGGCGGTTGAGCTGGGTGGGGTCGTGGATCGCAAAGAAAACCTCCAGGATTTCCCGGAAGGAGACGACCTTGGGGTCGAAGAGGACCTGCACCACTTCGGCATGGCCGGTTCGACCCGTGCAGACTGCCTCGTAGGAGGGATCCGACATCTGGCCGCCCATGTAGCCGGACTCCACCGACTCCACCCCGACCATCTGGTCATAGACGGCTTCCAGACACCAGAAACACCCGCCGGCCAGCGTGGCCATCTCTTTGCCGGGAGACATGGTCCTTTCCTCTACCGGGCTCAAGCGAGCTTGTTATGGTGAGCCGGCTGGGACTCGAACCCAGGGCCCTCGCCTTAAAAGGGCGATGCTCTACCGACTGAGCTACCGGCTCACCGGAAAAGGATGCTGGCTCACCGGGAGCCGCCTTGTCAATGCTTTTTTGAGGAGGGAGGCACTTACCGTTTGCGGCGAGCGGCAGGGGATTTTCGACGGGCCGGCGCCAGCGGGTTCCGGAGCATGATGGTCTCGTTCCGCTTGGAGCCGGTGGAAATCATGTCGATCCGACATGCCGCCAGTTCCTCGATCCGACTCAGGTACCGCTTCGCTTGCGGAGGCAACTCCTTGTACGACGTGACCCCGGTGGTCGGCCTGGTCCAGCCGGGCATGGCCTCGTAGATCGGTTCGCATTCGGCGAGCACCTGAAGGTCCGAGGGCATCTCTTTGTACAGCCGGCCCCCATGTCGGTAGCCGGTGCAGAGCATCAATTCCTTGCAGCCATCCAGCACATCCAGCTTGGTCACGGCCAAGGAGGTCAGGCCGTTGATGCGGGTCGCATACCGCACAAGCACCCCGTCGAACCATCCGCAACGACGGGGTCGTCCGGTGGTGGAACCGAACTCCTTGCCCCGCTCCTGAAGCCCCCCGCCGACCTGGTCCGTCAGCTCGGTCGGGAAGGGCCCGCTGCCGACCCTCGTGGTATAGGCC
>CAZKHY010000091.1:0-15073 GCA_964552455.1 uncultured Nitrospira sp. | reverse complement strand
GCCGGAGCTCTGGCTCTCTTTATCCACAGTTCGAGACCAGGGGTATCCCCCCCCCGACGGGCAAATCTTGGCCGGACGAGGCTTGGTCGCTAGACGAGCCCGCCCCTGAAAAGCCGACAGCGTGACGGTCAGTGTCGAGTGGAAACATTGCGACTCTGTCCGGCAGTGTCGGGTGCGGCGAGCGCGGAAGTCTGGAGAAAAAGTATTGGAAGCCCGAATCCGGGAAAAATATCAACGATTCGGGACCGCTCTGGTACTCCGCAACGGCGGCAATCTAATCCAGCGGGAGGTCCCCGCCTGTAAAGGCGGGGGAATCTATCGAGAAGGCGACGAGGCTATCGTGCCCCCTGTGGGTCACAGCCAACGCCTAACATGAATTCTGGCCCGGTTAAATGAGACAAGTCATGAGGCATTTGGCGACAGAGGCTTGCGCCCCATTGGTCTGATACGCCCCATCCTTGTCGGTTTCTTTTTAATCCTACCTTAGCTCCCTTATTACATTCCATCCACTTATGGAGCCACGCACCCTTAGGTCCGTCTGGCATTGTTAATGCTAGGTGTTTGTCGAGTGCGGGTAGTTGATGGTCACTAGGGAGGGGGCCATGGCTCAGAATGCGACAGTGACAGACCGAATTCTCGGCGCCGTATCTCACGCTCCAGGGTGTCCACTGGATGAATTAGTGTTCGAACTGATGTTCTCCTGCCCAGATATGACCTGGAACCAAGTCTTCCTCGAAATCGAGCGATTGTGCCAAACTGGGCATATGCGCCTACAGCCGGCGGGCCGAGGCCTCGACACCTTGTGGCTGCCAGAAAAGTCCTGCGACGACGATCGGTTATAAACGGACAAACAGCCTGGATGGTACCAGCGGGCGCGTCCATCAGTTCTCATTTGGCATGACAGGTCTGAGGGCATGTTGTGAGGTCCCGCCAGGAGCCCTCTCGGAAGCAATGCACGGGCGCTGACATGTCTGCCGTACAAGGTCGGGCTAGGCCTGTCTTAGTCGATCTATCGTGGCTCTGCCGGGCTGATTCAGGGAGAGGATCGGATGGAACTGATGGACGCCGTCTACCACCGCCGTTCGGTGCGCTCGTACCGTGACCAAGCCGTCGACAAGGCGACCGTCGAAGCCCTCATCAAGGCAGCCACGCAGGCTCCCAGCGCCATGAATCAGCAACCGTGGGCCTTCGCCGTGATCCAGGGTGTGCCGTTGCTTGCGCGGTATTCAGACCGAGTCAAGGCACACCTTGTGAGGACGCTGACGCCGCGCTCGCCGTTCAAGCAATATCGCGACACGCTGGAGACCCCCGACTTTAATGTCTTCTATGGCGCAGGAACCCTGATTGTCATTTGCGCCAAGCCGGAAGGGCTCCGCGCGGAGGAGGATTGTTGTCTCGCGGCCCAAAACTTGATGCTCGCGGCCTATGGGATGGGTTTGGGAACGTGCCCGATCGGGTTTGCCCGTCCCTGGCTGAACCTGCTCAGGGTAAAACGCGAGCTCGGTATTCCGCCCGCGTATAAGCCGGTGTTCCCGGTCATCGTCGGGTATCCCCTGAGCCAGACACAGCTCGTCACGAGGCGGGAACCAGAGATCGTGGCATGGAAGTAAGACGCATCTTGGGGAGAACGCGTTTTGCACAATTCAAGGAGTGGGCGTCTTGCCTGTAACGGGCACCAGGAAAGAGCCCCCAGCTAAATGGGGAGAGACACCATGCGCAAGCTCAGACTCAGAGTGCTTCTTGGAGCCATGATGGTGGTGTTCATGGGAATGGTGACCGTGCCGGTCCTCTATAGTTTTGCAGGCACGGAGGAACACGTGCAGACCGTGCGCGGAGAAGTGGTGGCAGTGAATCCGGATGCGTCTCCCCCTGTCATGATCGTGAAAACTCTGTCTCCCAAGAAGGAAGACTTCATTGTAGGAGCGATCATCGAACCAGAAACTCGAATCACGCGAGGAAAGCAAGCCATCGGTCTTGATGCCATAAAGATGGGTGAATCAGTGACGCTAACTTGTGTCAAGACTTTCGATGGACTGGTCGCCAAATCAGTTCACGTGCGGTGACCGGAGGGTGTTGTCCATGACGCCCTGAGCCTGTGGATGGCCTTCACCTTGGAAGGTGTGGGCGCGCTCTCTCTGGTGGCGGGTTGCAGTGTGACAATGCCGTCGACATCCACGCAGGACATGAGCGCGGTGCCCAGTCGCACGTTGCGGAGAAGGTTGAACCAACGGACATGGCCCAGCCATCCCCGCCGCCGTGATGAGCCACCATAGGCAGGGGCCACGTTGAGGGGATCGCATCATAACCAGGAGGGATGTCATGGCTGACAAAGGGTATGGGCAGGTGCTGGCAGACGGATTTGTCCGAGCGATCCCTTGGGCGATCGTATTCTTGGTCGTCTGGGTGGTCTCTTTCCAGATCATGCTGCACATGCTTCGGCCGGAGGTTAAAAAGGCCATCGAATACGGGGCGAAGACGGTGGTGAGCCAATCCATCGACACGCTCTTGACGGACCAGAATTTTGACAAACATCTCTGGCCCAAGATCAAGCAAAACACCAAGGAGGCCATCGAATACACGGTGACGATGGCCAGTCGCAAACCGATCGCGTCCAGCGAATGCAAGGGTTGCGTGAGGCGATAGGGTTGCTGGGTTGTGTGAGCGGGTGAGTGGCTTGGCTCCGCCGACCCCGTCAAAGACGCGGCCTCAGCGAGCGCATCGAGAGCAGGCGGGGAGAACAGTATGATGGGGTGGACCCTTCTGGTCATTCTTCTCGTGCTCCTCCCGGTCCTCGTTCTTCGAGCTCGCCGGCAGGGGGCCTTTACGCATGCCCCGTCCCAGGCCATGGCGGCTCCCAGCAGCGCGCCCTTCCGGTTGCGCGATGCGCGGCAGGCCGCCAAAGCGCGACGGCGTGTCTGGATCAGGTACCGGCATCCCGACGGACGGGTGTCGGAGGGGAAAGTGGAAATCTATTCCACGACATGGAACGGGCATGTCCGCGGGTGGTACTGCCCGGAGCGGTCTCGGTTTACGTTTAACAGGGACCGCATTCTTGCGTGGCAAGTCTTGGATGAACAATTTGAGCCGGTCAAGAACATGGAGCGTTGGGCCCGGTGGACGTGGTGGCCGGAGCGGATCAGGCACTATCGCGAAGAAGCCAAGCGGCGCAAGGTGCTGGGTCCCTGATCCGTTGTCGAACGTGTGGGAGATCCGACAGGAGCGCCGAGCGTGGAGATCCGCACGCCATGTCCTCTAACACGGAAGAATTCCCCGTGGGAGACTTCACCGTAATCCTCCTGCAAGCGCTGAAGGAGCATCCGGGCAGTCGCTATTGCAGCGCTTGTCTCGCCAGAGCCGCAGGTATCGCAAGCAGCACCGGGTTTGAGATGGTGCCGCAATTCATGCAAGAAGCTCGCGCAGGGCTTGGGGGCCGGTTTCAAGCGAGCAAAGACGGACGGTGTTCGGTGTGCGGTCGCCGGCAGCCCGCGATCGGGCAGCCAGAAACCAGCGAACTGGGCGCGGCGTGAGCATCGATTGGGCCCGGATCATGAAGTGGACAGAACGAGTCGCAGTATTCATGAAGTCCGCTGCGGGGCCCTTGCTGCGGACCATCCACAAGGGAGGGGGTACAGCCATGAAAGTCGAAGACATGATGACCAGCCCCGTTCAGTACTGTGCGCCCGAGACAAATGTGGCGGCAGCCGCTGCCATGATGTGGGACAGCGACTGCGGGATGCTGCCGGTGGTCAATAGCGAGGGAAAGGTCATCGGCGTGATCACGGACCGTGACATTTGCATGGCAGTGGCCACCAAGGGCCGGCTCGCCTCGGAGATCACGGTCTGGGAAACGATCACCGGACAGCTGCATACCTGCGCGGCCCATGAAAACATCAGGCACGCACTGGCGACGATGGCGAATCGGCGGGTCCGGCGCCTGCCGGTCGTGGATGCGGACGGCAGGCTCCAAGGCGTGCTGTCGATGAACGATATCCTGCTGAATGTGGAGGGAGCAAAGGGGAAGGAAGCCCGCGAGGTTACCGATGAGGACGTGGTGCGGGTCCTCAAAGCGATCAGTAAACACCGGATGCTGCTGGCTGCCTAGAGAAGAGAAACAGCGACGAACAATCAAGCCGTGTGGAGGTGTGTGATGGCCACGTTTGCGATGTTGACGAGACTGTCTCCGGGGAGCCTGGCCCGTCCGGGTTTGGTGACAACGTTGAACCGAAAGGTAGAGAGCCGCATCAAACAGGAATGTCCGGCAGTGAAGTGGCGAGCCAACTACGCCGTGTTGGGGCCCTGTGACTACCTGGATATCTTTGAGGCTCCTGACATCGATACGGCTACCAAGGTCGCTTTGTTGGTTCGCTCCTTTGGCCATGCGACCACGGAAACATGGGTGGCGACCCCCTGGGATCGGTTCGAGGGAATCGCAAAAAGGCTTAAAAGCTAAGGGGGTGACCAGAAAATTCGAATTGCCGCTTTTGGGCCAATCAGGGGGAACGGCAAGGGACGTTGAAGCGGACATCGGCACGCATGGGTTCAGCTCCTCAATTTGCGCAACAGGCTAACGATGAAACCGCTGCAGGAGGCAACGAATCCTTGGGACACGGACAGGCACGGGGCGACTCCGTCTGCCGTTAGCAGGCCGACGCCGCACACCGTGTGACTATCGGAGGGGTGCCACGACGACCGGTCAGTCATCGATCGAGAAAGGCCCTTATGAAGACACGATCCGACATCGTTAGGCGGCCCCCTTCAGACCGGTGCGACCGCTGCGGTGGTCTGCTGGTGCTGGAATGGATCGGCGACTTTGACGTTGGAGGGGAATGTTGGCGCTGCGTGATCTGTGGGGAACGAATTGACCCTGTGATTGTTGCCCATCGTCGCGAGATGGCGGCTCAAGAACCACGCTGTTGGCCCGCTACGGACAGCAGACACTGCAAGCCGGGAAAGCGAGGCGGACGCGTCTCCGCGGGTCACGTATGGATGTGGTGCAAGTGCTCAAGACGATGTCAGGCGTCGGTGCTGATGGCCGGTAGGGGTAATCATAGGCGCAAGCGAGGTCCGCGATAACCAGGAGGCACAGGATGTGGGGGATCGGCAGATTATCACCATGGGTCCTGCTCGTTTCGACAGTCTTGGCTTATGCGACCTATTCGCGCGTGGCATTGGCGAAAGTCCAGGTCGTCCTGGATGCGGCAATTGCCGCAGATGAGAAGACGGTGAGCGAAATCGTGGCCGCATTCGATCAGGCTGAATCGGCCATCCAAGCCCGTGATTTGGACACGCTGATGACCCTTTACTCGAAGCAATACAACTACCACAGGTTGAGAAAGTCCGATGCCAGAAGACTCTGGGAGGAGATCTTTGAATACAACCGCCAACTGCACTCGACTCACTTGTTCACCCAGATCAAAACTGTGGAGTCTGGCGGAGAATTGAGGGCAGAGGTGACATGCACGGGAGCCCTATGGGGAATCGGGGCTGAATCGGGTCAGAAGGTCACTGTCGATAGCTGGTTTGACGAAGTGCACTATCTGATCAAGGAGAATGGAAAGTGGCGGATCATAGGTAATGCGGGGAGTGTCCCGGAGATGCCTCGATTCGGCCATGCTCCTCATCCCCTGTTCTGAGCATCGGTTTGTTTGTCCCACCAGTGTTGAATTGTGAGGGGCGCACATGACACGGCGAAAGATTCTGTTAGTTGCTTTGGTACTTGCCGGATGTATTCCGACTCCGGACCGGAACCCGCCTCCTCCGAAGTCGCAGGTGCTGGACCTGCAAGTCTCCATTGGGGATGAGCGCCCGGTAGTGTTACACTCCCCTCGACACCAGAATTCATTGCTCCACATAGGAGCGGGCAAATAGTTCTGCGAGCCCTGGCCCGGCTATCGGCGGACGCGGGACGGAATCGCCGTGCGGGTGATTGACGAAGGCCCGAGTTCGTGGAATCCGGGTTACTTCCTGTCCGTTTCCGTAGCCGGAGATGACCCTGATCCGCCTTCGTGGAAGACCCCGGGATTGGCCGGTCCCTCGACGTGGATAAAGCCGAGCAGGCCGCGTTCCATCCTGGAGAGCGCATGGTCGACCAGGATAAACCGGCCCGGTACTTCCAAAGCAAACTCCACCACCGTCGCCCCCCCCCGGGCGGGACCACGGTTGTCTGGACGTTGGTCACGGGCGGGCTGGTCAGCGAAGCTTGATCGAACACGCGGTCCCAGTGTTCCCCGATGAGATGAAGGGATGAGGTGAGATTCGGTCCGCCGACGCCGAAGAAGAGGCGAACGGTGTCCCCCGCGTTCGCTTGGAGCGGATGATCTTTTGTGAGCGCGCCCACGGCGCCGTTGAAGACCAGGTACTCGGGTGTTTCAGCGAGGAGTTTGATCCGGCTGAACTCCTGCAGGCCATATTCCCCGAAGGGTCGCGAGGTATACATTTCTCCCTGCATCACGTAGAACTCGTGATCCACGGCCGGCAACCCCTTGTCCGGCTCCACCAGGATCAAACCGTACATGCCGCCGGCGATATGCTCGGCGACCATTGCGGTCGCGCAGTGATAGACGAACAAGCCTGGCTTGATCGCCTTGAACGTGACGACCGTTTCTTTGCCCGGAGGCGTTTGTGTGAAGACGGCCCCGCCGCCCGGTCCGGTCACGGCATGCAAATCGATCGAATGGGCCAACCGGCTGTCCTCCCGGTTCTTCAGATGCAGTTCAACCGTGTCATCGACACGCACGCGGAAAAAGGGGCCCGGCACCTGGTTGTTGAATGTCATGAAGCGGTAGGTGGTCCCGTCCGCCAGTTGCCCTTCGATCTCCGCGGCTTCGATTTCCACGCGGACTAACTTCGGCGGCCGGTGCCCGAGCGGAGCGGGAAGATCCGTCGGCTTGCGGACAATGCTCGGGCCCTGCGTCGGCGAGGCTTGGCCGGCGGGGACCTGCAGGTTCCCTGTTCCAGCCGGTCCGCTTTGGGGAGGCTCCGCTTGATTCGTGCACGCCAGGATCAGCACACAGGCTGTACCGAGAACGACGGCGTCGACTGTTCTCATGGCCCGGCCCTCCTTGTTCGCTGTCGTGTGTCCGCTCATGTCTCGTCAAGCCCGTCGGGACGGGACATCGGCGATGACCGGTCGTGCGGCGGCCTCGCCCAATCTGACCGTCCTCCCGCGTTGCATGATCGATGCGGCAACTCGTTGGCGATCTCCAATCGAGAAACTCCAACGGCCGTTCCCGTTTGTCCATGAGCGCATGGCATTTTCCAGCCGGTACGGTGCGGGGACCTCGCTCAAGCGTGGGCGACAGGAAACGGGTCCTGCTAGGGGGCCGTCCCCGGCTCTTCCGTATATTTGATCGCGGTTCCTTTCAGCGAGTTGATCGTGACATCGTAGGGCACAGCCACTGACCCAGTGGCTCCCCAGCCCCACGGCCCCCAGGGCCCTCCGTAGCCCCAACCGCCCGGGCCTAACCCGCCATATCCCCATGGCCCTGCCCCATAAGGACCATATCCCCCCCAGGGGCTGTAGGCCGGTTCGTAGGCCACCTCGTGTTCGGTGTGGCTCTCCGGCTTGGCGAATACAACGGCGTCGGCACCCAGTGTCGCTGCCTTTTCCAGAATCTTGCGCTGCAGATGTTCAAAGTTCAGATTGGAATCGGCGAGGCGGAGGTCCGCAAGTTCAATGTGCGGGTGTGTCGGCGGCTCTTCGAGCACTTCCACGTCCGCGGCCGAGCTCTTCGGTGGAAATGTCTCGGCCGTAAGGCGGATCGTTTCGACATTCGCACACGAGGCCAGCGCCAGAGACAAGAAGCCTATGCAGCCGAGGCGGAGGAGGGTCCTGCCGAGATCCAGCCCGCTCCCGGTCATCCCTTCTCTCCGCGAAGCAGTCGTTCGACCAACTGCGCTTCCACTCGTACGCGCTTCCGCTCCAGTGCTTGCCGCTGCTCGCGCAACTCATCCATCGCGCGTTCATAGTCGCGTTGGCGCACCACCCACTCCTGGAGAAGCTGGGGGCGCTCCGCCGGACGCTCTTCCGCCAGTCCGAGCTGGGCCTGCGCGAAATGCAGATGGTCCAACTGCATCTGCCACTGGTGTTGGTGGAGTTGCCAGCCGGTCAGATCCAAGGCGCGTAACTCGTGCAACATCGGATCCGCAACCTTCGGGAGCCGCTGGAGCTCGTCGATGCGTTTGGTGAGTCCCTTGAGGTTGACCTGCAGTTGCAGGATGCCCTTGTTCAGCAGCTGCTTGACAGAACTCGTTTCGTCCGCCGAGGGCGACGCCTTACGCTCAACAGGGGCCGTTTCGGTGCAACCCAATAGCACTGCTGCCAGAATTCCTATGCCGACGACTCTGACCTCGTTCATCATGAGGCTCCTTTAGGCACGGGCTTCGTGCCAGGCACGGTGGTCGAGGAGGCCTTCTCAGTGCGTGCCGGCCCGTTCTTCACGCTTATTGGCACCGGCGGGTTCCCGATCCCGCACATACTGGAGGGCTACCCCGGACAGGTACATGGTCCACTGGGTTTCGTCAGACGCTCCCTGCACAAAACTCCAGGCGTCCAGGTAGAAGGGGTCCCACCAGCCTCCCCACGAGTACGGGCTGAAGCTGGCGCTGGCAGGGCCCAGGGTCGATTGATAGACGGGGCTGGGCCCCATGGAGTGGAGGACATCCACGTTGCCCAGCACCACGGCATCGGCGCCGATCCGTTTGGCGGTCGCCACGATTTTATCCCTGAGTCGCTCCTCGCTCGCGCTGTCGCTGATGGCGATAATGCGCGCCAGGTTCACGTGCGCTTGCGTTGGTTCGATGTCCAGGACCTCGACCTGTGTAGAGCTACGGTTTGCCGGTAACGGCTCCCGTGTCAGCGGTTCCACCCGGACGGTTACACAGGCGGCCAGGAGACTGCCGTTCAGCAACAGGAGGAAGTATCTGTTGGTCCATCTCATCGTGGGCGAAGCGAATCTCGGAATGTCTCGCATGCTGGCGGCTACCACCGGATCCCGTGACGGCCATTCATGGGTGGAGCGAGTGGGTTCTATGTTGCCGATCCCTCAGGATAATCGTCGTCTGTCCAGATGGATCGAGGCCCAACAGAATGCGTGTCTTCCCGTCCACGTCCCGAACCATCAACCCCGATTCCTCTGACAGTCCCAGCCAGACGATCTGCGCCCCTTCCTGATTCAAGAGCGTCAAGGACGGGTCACCGCTTGCCGAAAAGGAGAGCAACGCTCGGGACCGACCGTGCTGGTCCACCAGCCGGAATTCCTGTGCGCTCACGACCTTCGGCCCCGGCGCGGCGACTTCTTCGGCGATCACCGGAGCGCCGAAGAACCCATAGGTCAACAGCGCTCCTCCTGCCAGACCGACCATGACACCGATGGCCAGCGTGGTTTTGCAGCCCTTGTCCATGATCCGCTCCATTGGGCTTCAAGTATCTGAGCCGGTGGTTCCCATGTCGTTCTTCCGCCATGGGGGTGCCGTCGAGTGCG
Source organism: uncultured Nitrospira sp. (assembly GCA_964552455.1). Lineage (GTDB taxonomy): Bacteria > Nitrospirota > Nitrospiria > Nitrospirales > Nitrospiraceae > VGXG01. The sequence goes on along the minus strand of CAZKHY010000091.1, from coordinate 5,591 downwards.
TCTCTAGCGATCGCGTCCTTGGAGGTTCCTCACCGGTGAACTTGTCATCGGATGCGGCCTGATCTCAAACAGCCTGCTCTCGCCTTACTCTGCCCGGAGTGAGCAAAGACGATGCCATTCCAAGTGAAGGTTTTTGTTTTTGCGCTGTGGAGAGACCGGAAGAATGATTGGCGGTCTTGCGCATGAGCGGATTCAAAGCCCCAACGCTAGGTCAAAGTGACATGGCGTGTCAGATTGGCACAGGAGCTAATGGCAGATCGATAGAGGGAAAAAGTTGGAGCAGGTGAAATTTGCAGACCCCGTTTCGACTCGGAATTTTGAGGAAGCCAGATGGAAGGAAGGCATCAAACCCATGTCCGTTGGCCTATTCCGAATTTATTGCACAAGGCTGTCTACTGAAACCCGCCTTCGCCCATCGACTCCTCTTGAATGCGCATCTTTGAAAAAATGAACCGAGCAATTTGACCTTCCAAGATGGCACGGACATTGTATACTTTACTTTATGTAAAGGAAAATGGTCATCCTTGGTGATCCTTAAGATGGCGATATCTTGAACGCGACATCAACTGTTGGGAGGCAGGCAATGTTCCGTGGAATACAACGATGGCGTGCCGTCAATCTTGTCTTCAGCTTGCTCATGATGTTGTCTCCGTCGCCGGCCCTGGCCGATTTGGATGATATCTGCCTCCGATGCTTCGATTTCGTCAACTCGATTTTCAAGCCAGCCCCGGCGGAGGACATCTTGAGGTACCGTAAGAGTTGGAACCCGTTTGCCGCGGGGCCGATGCTCAATCCGGCGATCGATATTCAGCCGAAGGGGCAGACCGTCATCCATCCTTATTTTTTCGGTGAAACGGGACATCAACGATTTGGCAACTCCTTCGGCACCGGCAAGCTCACCGATTCCCCTTTCCACCTCAACGCAAATTTCTTCTTGCTTCCTTACGAATATGGAGTCACGGACTCCTTGGAGGCGGTGGTTGCCGTGAGCTGGATCGATTGGTTTGCCACCCAACAGAATTTCAATTCCAACGACACCCACAATGCGAACGGGCTTGGCGACACTTCTATCTTTCTCAAGCACCGGCCAATCGTGCAGGATCCCGACAGTTGGCGGCCCTCAGTGACGTTCTTTCACGGGCTTACGTTGCCCAGCAGCCAATGGGCAGGGACCACCCCTATTCCCGGCGGGTTTGCGCCGATCGGTCGCCTCCCGTCCACGCGGTTCGGCGATTTGTCCTTCACGGAGGGGATTATGACGCGCAAGAACCTCAAACCCTTCCGTGTGATGGGAGCCGTCTACTATTCCTACGCGACGCCCGGGAATACGGCGGGAGAGAACAAGTACACCAGTGATCTCATCAACTGGCGACTGATGCTTGAGCATGTGCTGGATGATTCGCGCGGATTTGGCTATTTGGTCGAGTTCGTGGGTCTGCACGGAATGGCATGGCGGCTCGACGGCCATGATGTGAATGTCGCAGCGACAGCCCCCGTGAAAGGGCATCCCTTTTCCACCAGCCCCACGTTTTCGGTAATCGGGGTTCAGCCGTCTGTGGAATATAAGTTTTCGAACAACATTGTGTTTGCCGGCGGGGTCTTGTTCACACCGATCGGGCAGAATCAGATTAATGCCATCTATCCCAATTTCACCATTTATTATTATTGGGGGAGCAAAGGGCGGCCTGTCATCATGCGGTAATGTATTTGAGAGAGAGATGGATAAATAGCCTTACTCCGCATGACCGTTGAACTGACCTTGGAGAGGCAAGCCCGCTGGCGGCCAGGACTGTTGCACCGATCTATGAGCAAGGTGCACGGTGGATGTTCCACCCAGGCACTGGGCTCAGTCAAACTGGACGGGGCATTGACTGTAACGTCGGCTAGCCTAATTGAGCTGCTGGTTTATAGGTTTGCCATCCTCTGTCTTCCAGTTTGATGGAGGAACCCTAGCCTCTCTTCGGCTTTCTAGTGCAATAGGTCGCTTCGATCATGGGATAAAAATCACCGCCATGTCGTGCGGTGTACTCGTAAATCTCTTCCCCCTTGGTATCCCAAATATGGATGCAGTGTGCGAGGAGATAGGGCTCAGTTTTGGTGCCTCCGTCCAGAGGCACCGCTCGGGCTCCCTGCACAGTTCCAATCACAATGAGTCGGTCTCCGACAGCAATCGCTGTGGGATCGAGCTTGCGCGGGAACAGGAAGGAAAACTCGCCGATGGGGCCCTTGGTGACAGCCTCAGCAGGCCCATAGGCCGGATGCTCCATGACCCGGAGCCGGTGCATGACAACCAATGTTCCGTCAGCCGATTGGTCAAGCCTGACAATTCGACCGGCGAGTTGCACCACCCGTCCCTTGAAGGTTGCGGGGTCCGCTTCGAGGCTGGCAAAGCGGATATTGGGGTCAACATCTTTCACCTCGGCTGCTGGGAACAGCGGAGGGGTACTGCATGCGGCGAGCAGGGCACCGAATAGTATCACGGCTATGACTTTCCTTGGCTTGGGTTCCATATTCAACCTCCGTCAATGATCTGCATGAGCTCAAGTCATTGCAGTGCGATTTCAGCGGCTTAGCCGTGGGTCACCGCATCATGACTTTCCCTTTGCTCCAGTAATAATAGATGGACAGATTGGGGTAGACCGCATTGATATTGTTTTGGCCAGCCACTGAAAACAGCACCCCTGCTGCCGCCACGAGGGCGCCGTGGTCGTCTTGGAAGAACTTGTACTGGAGAGCGGGCTCGACGCCAAACAGGTTCAAGGTCGTCGCATGGGTGTTCGGAACCGTGTAGGTGTTGACGGGATGCCCGTCCACGCGTCCCGGGAGCTGATGCAAGGTGACAAATTCAATGTTGTATCCGAACCCCCGGTCGTCATCCAGAATGTGCTCGATGATCAAGCGCGTATTGACGATATCGCCGATATAGGTGTTCATCCCGGCTGTGCTGCCGGGAGCGGTATAGGTGTAGTAGACACCGGCGCTGATCCGGAACGGCTGGAGATTTTTCCGGAACATGAGCCCTTCGGTGTAGGAGAGGGCTCCGAATTTGGTGGCGGGCAGGCGTCCTAACGGCGAAAAGCCGCCAGGGATTCCTGGCGTTCCAAACCATTGGCTGCTCGGAAGGACCACCTGGTGGAATTGAGTGATCGTCGGCCGCCAGGTCTCCGGGTCTTGGACGCGCAGTCGATTTTTCAAATAGATCGTCGTGTCTCCGGGGCCGAATGTCTGGCTGCGCGACCTCCCAGTGGATGTGGCCTGATTATCTTGCCACCACAGGGTTGACGCCCCCGCGGGGATGACGTCGATTTCAAAATTATCCGTAAGCCCATAGGCAAAGATGAAGGTCGGGGCGATGGCTTGCAAGTGGTCCTTGGAATCGGACGAGGCCGTGGTCAGCTTGTTGTCATACTTCTGATGGCCGAACTCGCCAAAGACAAAGGGCTGTATCAGAAACTGTCCTTTGGGTTGAACGTCCACGCCTGTGTTGAGAATGGGGCCGTTGGCCATCGGATTCCAACTGCGGCGGTACTTCCGCAGTTCCTCCCCCGTCGGGGCCCACTTCCAATTCAAGGGATTCCACTGCGAGGATCCTTGGGGTGAGTCGGTCGTGCTCGCGGGAAGCGGCTGGTTCGGCTCCTCCGCCCACCCGCTGCCTGGCATGAGCGCGGCCAGGCAGTGGGCCAAGAGGAGTGCTCCCCCAATGGTCCGGCACCGGTTGATGGCCGCACGATTCTGGTTGCGGAACTGCAGAGCAAGCAGTCTCATCATGGGTCCTCCATTACATTGTTGTTCGGCAACCGCATCGACCTGCACCTTTTGTGCTGGCCATTCAGGATGTGTTACGGGACGAAGGCGTGCGCGTTACGGTTTTGTAAATTCTGGTCGGCTGGTGTCGGGAATAGAAACTTGGAGAGGGTCGGCAGCCCTTCAATAAGAGGCGGAACTCAGAGAAGGTACCGCTCTGAGGGGTGCAACGGCCTTCATTGACAGCTAGAAAGCCTGCCCGACTGTGCCAAAGCGATACGTCGAGACAGAATGGCGCAGTTAGGGCCAGGGCATCTCTGAGGATCGGAACCCGGAATGGCTTTTATACGAAGGGTAGGGCGGAGGGACTGTTGGATGGAGAATGCTGGCGTATCTTCCTCTGCTCCTCAGACGGACTCTCGTTCAGAGGCTCGATGTCCCGCGGATGTTACCCTTCTGTATCCGTGTCGGGATACTCCCGGTCCAGTATGCACATAGGAGGATGGGGATCTTTTAAAGCTTCGGTCTTCAAGCTTCTTCTTTCTCTATCCACCGCTCTTTGACCGGTGACTGATACCGAGCCAGGGCATCGAGGAGACTCTCCGGGTCCCGGGCTTCGAGCACGAGCGAACGATTGACCGGGCTCAGGAACGCTTCGGCCACCAGGCGATCGAAGTGCGCGATGAGCTGATCGTAGAAGCCCGCCACGTTCAACAGCCCGCAAGGCTTCCGATGCAGCCCGAGTTGAGCCCAGGTAAGCACCTCGCAATACTCGTCCAGGGTTCCATAGGCGCCGGGCAGGGCGATGAAGGCATCGCTCAGGTCGGCCATGAGGGCCTTGCGTTCATGCATGGAGCCCACCACTCGCAGATCCGCCAGACCTTCATGCGCCGCTTCTTTGGCTGTCAACGATCTGGGCATGACGCCGATCACCTCGCCGTTCTTTGCCAGAACCGCATCGGCCACCACCTTCATGAGTCCGATCCCTCCGCCCCCGTAGACCAGGCCCAGACCTCGCCGGACGATCGCATCACCCATCCGTTGCGCCGCCTCCTGATAGAGGGAGGGCGATCCTGTGCTGGACCCGCAAAACACGCAGACTCGCTTCATGGACACCTCCGAGTCACGCACATAGGCTGCCGGTCATATCGTGGCGAGGGCCACCGCCGGGCAGCAGCCAAATCCTACCGGGAGAACGCGAAGAGGGGGAAGGGCGAAGTTTATGTGAGCTTGGCGCGCACCAACTCGCTGATCTGTTTGCCGTCCACCGCCTGACCGGCCAGGCGGGCCATGACCGCCTTCATGACGTTGCCCATGTCCTTGGGAGAAGCGGCGCCCGTTTCACGGATGACGGCCTCGACGATCTGGGTGACCTCTTCCGGTGAGAGGGCTTTGGGCAGGTAGGCCTCGATGATGGAGATTTCCCGGAGTTCTTTCCCGGCCAGGTCGTCCCGCCTGGCCTTCTGATACTGTTCGGCCGCTTCCTTGCGCTGTTTGACGAGGGTCGTCATGACGCGGCTCATCTCGGCGTCGTCCAGGTTCTTCTTGAGCTCGATCTCCTTGTTCAGCGCCGCCGCCTTGATCATGCGGATGACGTCCATGCGGAGCTGGTCCTTGGCCTTCATGGCCTGTTTCAGATCTTCGGAGAGTCGGTCATGCAGTGACATGGTGGCCTCAATACCGAACGGCTTCATGGGCGGCGCGGGACCCCTGCCATCGTACCGGTTGAGTCGGGGCAAGGCAAGAGCCGGCTGCCGGCGGGTCAATGTCCGAGAAGCGCTTGGGCGCCGGAACACTTGCCGGGCGTCATGTAGAGGAGATAGTTGCCCATGCCGTGGTTGAGCGTT
>CAZKHY010000090.1:0-15159 GCA_964552455.1 uncultured Nitrospira sp. | reverse complement strand
TGCGGGAGGGCGGCAAGACCGTCGGCTCCGGCGTCGTCACCGAAATTCTGGCGTAACAAAGAGCTGTCGGCGCTCAGCCATCAGCCTTCAGCGGACAAGCTGATTGCTGAAGAAAGCTGAGAGCTTCTTGGAGAAACGAGATGCGGGATATCATCGCGATGGCATGCACGGTCTGCAAGGAACGAAACTATTCGACGATGAAGAACAAGAAGAACGATCCGGACCGCCTGGAGCGGAGTAAGTATTGCCGCACGTGCCGGAAGCACACGCCGCATAAAGAAGTGAAATGACGGGCCGGCAGTCAGCGATCAGCCGTCAGCCTCCCGGTCGAAGGTAAGCTGAGAGCCGAGGGCTGATCGCTGATGGCTTCTTCATAGGGGCATGGTGTTCAACGGCTAGCACGTCGGTCTCCAAAACCGAAGGTCCGGGTTCGATTCCTGGTGCCCCTGCCAGGCCGAGCTAGCCTGGCTCAGAGCCCGTTCGGTATGCGCGATGGGATTGACTTCCGGGTTGGGCTCAAGCGCTGTAGAGGAACGCGATGTTTACAAAGCTGTGGCAATCCACGATCGAATTTGTGAGCGACGTCAAAGCGGAAGTGAAGAAGGTGTCCTTTCCTTCGAGGGCTGAAACGATCGGCTCCACGATGGTTGTCATTATTTTCTGCGTCATCATGTCCATCTTTCTCTCTATGGCCGATTCCTTTCTGGTCTGGCTGGTCAGCAAGGTGATCTGAGCGGCGCGCCGTGCACGAATGGGCTCCGGAGGGCATTCCGTTATGGCAGGGGTAGTGCTAGAGGCATGGCAATGAGCAAGAACTGGTATGTGATCCATACCTACGCCGGGTTTGAGGGGCGGGTGAGGGCCAGCATTGTGGAGCGGGCCAATCAGATGGGGTTGGTCGAGCAGCTCGGGCAGGTGCTGGTTCCCACCGAAGACGTGATCGAAATCAAGGACGGGAAGCGCCGGACGTCGAAGCGCAAGTTCTTTCCCGGCTACGTCCTCGTGGAGCTGGAATCCCCGATCACCGACGATGCCGTGCAGATGATCAAAGAGACGCCGAAGGTCACCGGCTTCGTAGGCGGGGGCACCAGGCCGATCCCCCTGACCGAGGATGAGGCCCAGTCCATGTTGAAGCAGGTGGACACGGGGACGGCGGCGCCGCGGGAGCAGATCCGCTTCATCAAGGGGGATAACGTCCGCATCATCGACGGGCCGTTCCTGGGCTTCAATGGTTTGGTGGATGAAGTGGATCAGGACCACAGCCGGGTCAAGGTGCTGGTCAGTATCTTCGGGCGCTCGACGCCGGTGGAGCTCGGATTTTTGCAGGTCGAAAGGATTTAAGCCAGCAGCGACCGGCCGCCAGCCTGGTGGAAGAAGGGCCTTGCTGAAAGCTGGTGGCTGAAGGCGGCTTGGCCGTTTGCAAGGAGTGATCAATGGCGAAAGAAGTGACCGGCTACATCAAACTGCAGATTCCCGCCGGCAAGGCCAATCCGGCCCCGCCCGTCGGGCCCTCGCTGGGTCAGCACGGCGTGAACATCATGGAGTTCTGCAAGCAGTTCAATGCCAGGACCCAGAAAGAGGGGGACAGCATCATCCCGGTCGTGATCACGGTCTACAAGGACCGGACCTTCACCTTCGTCACGCGGACCCCGCCGGCGTCCGATCTGTTGAAGAAGGCTTCCGGCATCATCAAAGGGTCGGGGATTCCCCACAAGGACAAGGTCGGGAAGATCACGAAGGCGCAGTTGAAGGAGATCGCCACCAAGAAGATGGCGGATCTTAATGCGGCCGACGTGGAGGGGGCCATGCACATCATCGAGGGAACCGCGCGCAGCATGGGGATCGTCATCCAGGGGTAGAGACAACATTAAACTAGGCCAAGTACCTCTCCGGTCGCACATGATCGAAGCGACCGGCTCAAGCGAAGCTTGGTATGGAGCGGATCATGGGCAAGAAGATGAAGGCGGCGGTGGCCAAGGTGGAGCCTCGGTTCTACGGGCTCAAGGAGGCCGTGGGTCTCGTGAAGCAGGCGGCCTACGCGAAATTCGATGAATCGGTGGATCTGGCGCTGCGGCTGGGGGTGGATCCCAAGCGGTCCGACCAGATGGTGCGTGGCACGTCGGTCCTGCCGCACGGAACGGGCAAGAAAGTGCGGGTGCTGGTCTTTGCCAAAGGCGAGAAGGAGCAGGAGGCGCGTGCGGCCGGCGCCGATTACGTCGGGGCCGACGATCTGATGGAAAAGATCAAGGGCGGCTGGATGGACTTCGACCAGGCGATTGCGACCCCCGACTTGATGGGAGTGGTGGGCAAACTCGGAAAGGTCCTGGGTCCGCGCGGGCTGATGCCGAATCCCAAAACCGGCACCGTGACCTTCGAGGTGGGCAAGGCCATCGCCGAGATCAGGAAGGGACGGGTGGAGTACAAGGTCGAGAAGGCCGGGATCGTGCAGGTACCGGTCGGCAAGGTGTCGTTCGACGAGCAGCGGCTCTACGAGAACGCCCATTCGATTCTGGAGTCGGTGATGAAGGCCAAACCGGCTTCCTGCAAAGGGCGGTATCTCAAGAGCGCCACGATCTCCAGCACCATGGGGCCGGGGGTCAAGCTGGACACCGTGGCGATTACCAAGCAGTGGAGCTGAGGGGGCGAGCATGAAAAAGGAAGAAAAGTCCACGGCGGTTGCGGAGCTGCACGAGAAGTTTTCGCGGGCCAGGCTCGCGATCATGACCGAATGCTCCGGGCTGCCCGTGAACGAAGTCACCGAGCTGCGCAAGCGGCTGCGGGGGGCCGGGGCGGAATTCAAGGTCGTCAAGAATACGCTGGCCGCGCGCGCGGTGGACGGGACCTCGCTGGCGGACGCGAAGCCCCATTTCAAGGGGCCGCTGGCCGTCATGATCGGCTACGACGATCCCGTGCTGCCGACGAAGATCCTCCGGGAGTTCATCGGGGCGGAAAAGCGCGACGAGAAGATGAAAATGATGGTCGGGGTGCTGGAGGGCAAGCTGCTCAAGCCCGCCCAGTTGGTGGCCGTGGCCACCCTGCCGACCAAGCCGGTGCTGCTCTCCATGCTCCTCTCGGCCATGCAGGGACCGGCGCGCGGGCTGGTCGGTGTGTTGAGCGGGCTCGTGCGGGAGCTGATGGGTGTGATGATCGCCATTTCGGACAAGAAGAAAGGAGAAGGGGACATGCCAGCAACTGAAGGGAAACTGTCGCAGGAAGAATTCATCAAGGCCATCGAGAGCATGACGGTCCTGGAGCTCTCCGAGCTGGTCAAGGGTCTGGAGACCCGTTTCGGCGTGACGGCGGCGGCGCCGGTGGCCGTGGCGGCCGCTCCGGCGGGCGGTGGCGGCGCCGCGGCTGCTGCGGAGGAGAAGACGGCGTTCGACGTGATCCTGGCCAGCGCGGCGGCGGACAAGAAGATCCAGGTGATCAAGGTGGTGCGTGAGCTCACCAGCCTGGGCCTCAAGGAAGCCAAGGACCTGGTGGAGGGCGCGCCCAAGCCCGTGAAGACTGGGGTCACGAAGGAAGAAGCGGAGACCATGAAGAAGAAGCTGGAGGAGAGCGGCGCCAAGGTCGAGGTGAAGTAGGCAGACCCGTACACCGTCACTCGTCATCCATCGCTCGGTTCTCTCCGGGCGAATGACGAGTGACCCAGGACGAATCACGTTCTTCTACCCCGGAGGGTAATGGGCATGTCCGAACCGACTGGCAATGGGATGATCGAGCGGAAAGATTTTTCCAAGATCCGTGCGAACATTGACATCCCTGACCTGATCGAGATTCAGAAGCGGTCGTACGAGCAGTTTCTCCAGATGGAGAACGAGCCAGACCGGCGCGAGGACAAGGGGCTCCAGGCGGCTCTGACCAGCGTCTTTCCGATTGCCGACTACAACAACACGGCGATCCTGGAGTTCTCGAGCTACTCGCTCGGTACGCCCAAGTACGACGTGCGGGAGTGCCTGGAGCAGGGGATGACGTTTGCCGTTCCTTTAAAAGTAAGGGTGCGGCTCGTGGTCTTCGACAAGGAGGACAAGGGGCCCAAGAAGAAAGTGCTCGATGTGCGCGAGCAGGAGGTCTACGTCGGCGAGCTGCCGCTCATGACCGAGCGGGGCACCTTCATCGTGAACGGGACGGAGCGGGTCGTGGTCAGCCAGTTGCACCGGTCGCCCGGCGCCTCCTTCACGCATGACAAGGGGCGGACGCATGCGAGCGGCAAGGTCCTCTATTCCGCCCGCATCATTCCGTACCGCGGTTCCTGGCTGGACTTCGAGTTCGACGCGCGGGACATCCTCTACGTCCGGATCGATCGTCGCCGGAAGATGCCGGCCACGATCCTCCTGAAAGCCTTCGGGTTCTCCACCGACGACCTGCTCAAGATGTACTATCCGGTGGAGGAGATCCGGGTGACCAAGGGGAAGCTCCTGCGGAAGCTTGACCCCGAGATTCACCATGGGCTCAAGTGCTCCATCGAAGTCACGGAGAAGGGGAGCAAGGAGCCGATTGTCCGGGAAGGAGCCAAGCTCACCAAGGCCCTGATCGCCAGGGTCAAGGCGGCGGGGGTGAAGGAGATCCCCGTCGGCAGCGCCGAGTTGGTGGGCCGGGCCGTCCTGACCGAACTGGTGGACCCGGTCAGCAAGGAGAAGATCCTCGACAAGAACCACAAGCTGACTCCGGCCACGATCGAAAAGATCCTCGACAGCCACGTCGAGAGCTTCAAGGTCATCTACCTGGATATGGCGACGGCGACGCCGGTGATCCTGGATACACTGGAAATGGAACGGACCGGCTCCAAAGAAGAGGCCATGGTCGAGATCTACAAGCGGCTCCGGCCCGGCGAGACGCCGTCGATCGAGACCGCCCGCGTGCTCTTCGAAAACCTGTTCAACAGCGCCAAGCGGTACGACCTCTCGCCGGTCGGGCGGTTGAAGCTGAACAAGAAGCTCGGTCTGGACCTGCCGCTCGAGCAGCGGACGCTGGTGCCGCAGGACATCGTCGAGGTGATTCGCTACCTGGTGAACCTCAAGATGGGCAAGGGCGAGATCGACGACATCGACCATCTCGGCAACCGGCGGGTCCGGTCCGTGGGCGAGCTGCTGGAGAACCAGTTCCGGATCGGTCTGGCGCGGATGGAGCGCAGCATCAAGGAGCGGATGAACCTGCTGGACATGGAGACCGTACTCCCGCACGACCTGATCAACGCCAAGCCGGTCGTGGCGGCGATCAAGGAGTTCTTCAGCAGCAGCCAGCTCTCCCAGTTCATGGACCAGACGAACCCGCTGGCGGAGATCACCCACAAGCGGCGGCTGTCGGCGCTGGGACCGGGAGGTCTGACCCGTGAGCGCGCCGGGTTCGAGGTGCGCGACGTGCATCCGTCCCACTACAGCCGCATCTGTCCGATCGAGACGCCGGAAGGCCCCAACATCGGGTTGATCACGTCGCTGGCGACCTATGCGCGCATCAACGACTTCGGGTTCATCGAAGCGCCGTACCGCCGGGTCCGCAAAGGACGGGTGACCGACGAGATCGAGTATCTTTCGGCGATCGAAGGCGAAAAATACATCATCGCGCAGGCCAACTCGAAGCTGGACGCCTCGGGGCGGCTGGTTTCCGAAACGGTCTCGGCCCGGTACGGGGGTGACTTCATCACCGCCACGCCGGACAAGGTCGAGTACATGGACGTGTCCCCGAAGCAGGTGGTCAGCGTGGCCACGGCGCTGGTGCCCTTCCTGGAGCATGACGACGCGAACCGCGCGCTGATGGGTTCGAACATGCAGCGGCAGGCGGTGCCCTTGATCGACACCGAGGCCCCGCTGGTCGGTACCGGCATGGAGGCGGTGGTGGCGCGGGACTCCGGCTACGTGGTTCAGTCCAAACGCTCCGGCGTGGTCGAGAGCGTGGACGCCACCAAGATCGTCGTGCGGGCGGAGCACCGGAAGAAAGAGGAGGGGGGACGCAAGAGCGACGTCGGGCTGGACGTCTATGACCTGATCAAGTTCCAGCGGTCGAACCAGAACACCTGCATCACCCAGAAGCCGGTGGTCCGGGTCGGACAGCCGGTCAAGAAGGGCCAGGTGTTGGCGGACGGGCCGGCCATCGACCAGGGGGAACTGGCGTTGGGGCGGAACGTGCTGGTGGCCTTCATGCCTTGGGGCGGGTTCAATTTCGAAGACGCCATCCTGATCAGCGAGAAGCTGGTGCGGGAAGACGCCTTCACCTCCATCCACATCGAAGAATTCGAGGTCGAGGCCCGTGACACCAAGCTGGGCAAGGAGGACATCACCCGCGACATTCCGAACATCGGCGAGGAAGCGCTCCGCAACCTGGACGAGAGCGGGATCATCCGCATCGGGGCGGAGGTCAAGCCGGGGGACATTCTGGTCGGGAAGGTTACGCCCAAGGGCGAGACGCAGTTGACGCCGGAAGAGAAGCTGCTGCGCGCGATCTTCGGAGAGAAGGCGGGCGACGTCAAGGATACCTCGCTGACGGTGCCGCCCGGGGTGGAGGGGATCGTCGTCGACGTCAAGATCTTTTCCCGCAAGGGGCTGGACAAGGACGAGCGCTCCAAGAGCATCGAGAGCGAGGACGTGCTCAAGCTGCAGCGGGACCACCAGGACGAACTGCGCATCATCGAAGAAGAAAAGAACAAGAAGATGCGCAAGCTGCTCCTGGGGAAGGTCGTCGGGCGCGACCTCATGGATCCCGAAACCGGCGACGTGATCCTCAAAAAGAAGGGCAAACTGACCGCCGAGATCCTCAAGAAGCTGTCGGACGACAACGTCCGGCACATCATTCTGAGCGATCCCGACGAGCAGAAGGAGCTGGAGGAGATCGAGCGGGTCGCCAAGGACCAGAGCGAGATTCTCCAGACCCTCTACGACGAGAAGGTCGGACGCCTGAAACGGGGCGATGAACTGCCCCCCGGCGTGATCAAGCTGGTGAAGGTGTACATCGCGATGAAGCGAAAGGTCTCGGTCGGGGACAAGATGGCCGGCCGGCACGGGAACAAGGGCGTGGTCTCGCGCATCCTGCCCGAAGAGGACATGCCCTACCTGCCGGACGGGACGCCGGTCGAGATCGTCCTGAACCCGCTGGGCGTGCCCTCGCGTATGAATGTCGGGCAGATCCTGGAGGCCCACCTGGGGATGGCAGCCAAGGCGCTCGGCTTGCGCGTCTCCAGCCCGGTCTTCGACGGGGCTTCGGAGAAAGAGATCAAGGAACTGCTGAAGAAGGCGAAGCTGTCCTCCAGCGGTCAGTCCACCGTCTACGACGGCCGGACCGGCGAGCCCTTCGGGAGCCCGGTCACGGTCGGCTACATGTACATGCTGAAGCTCCACCACCTCGTGGACGACAAGATCCACGCCCGCTCGATCGGGCCCTATTCGCTGGTCACGCAGCAGCCGCTGGGCGGCAAGGCGCAGTTCGGCGGACAGCGGCTGGGCGAGATGGAAGTCTGGGCCTTGCAGGCCTACGGCGCCGCCTCCACGCTCCAGGAATTCCTGACCGTGAAGTCGGACGACGTGCCGGGCCGGTCCCGGATCTACGAGGCCATCGTGAAAGGCGAGAATTTCCTGGAGCCGGGCCTGCCCGAATCTTTCAATGTGCTGGTCAAGGAATTACAGAGCCTTGGCCTTGACGTGGAATTGATCAAGGCGAAGGACTAAGGAGGGACCAACCTTGGAAGGTATCTATACGCTGTTTGAAAAGCCGCGTGACTCCGTGTCGTTCGACGCCATGCGCATCCGGATCGCCTCGCCGGACAAGATCCGGTCCTGGTCCTACGGCGAGGTGAAGAAGCCGGAGACGATCAACTATCGGTCCTTCAAGCCGGAGAAGGACGGGCTCTTCTGCGCCAAGATCTTCGGGCCCATCAAGGACTGGGAGTGCAACTGCGGCAAGTACAAGCGGATGAAGCACCGCGGCATCGTCTGCGACAAGTGCGGCGTCGAGGTGATCCAGTCCAAGGTGCGCCGGGAGCGGATGGGGCACATCGAGCTGGCCGCGCCGGTGGCGCACATCTGGTTCCTGAAGGGCGTGCCCAGCCGCATCGGCACCTTGCTGGAGATGAGTTTGAAGCACCTGGAAAAGGTGCTGTACTTCGAGAGCTACGTGGTCACGGATCCGGGCGAGACGTCCCTCAAGCAACAAGAGCTGCTGACGGAAGACAAGCTGCGCAGCCTGCAGGAGGAGCATGGGCTGAGCGCCTTCAAGGCCGGCATTGGCGCCGAAGCGATCCGCGAGCTGTTGAGGGGGATCGACGTCAATGCGGAGTGGGAGGACACGCACGCCAAAGCCAAGAAAGCCACGTCGGCCGCCGTCAAAAAGAAACTCGCGAAGCGGCTGAAGGTCCTCGAAGCCTTCCGGAAGTCCGGCAACAAGCCCGAATGGATGGTCATGGACGTGATCCCGGTCCTGCCGCCGGAACTGCGCCCGCTGGTGCCGCTGGACGGGGGACGGTTCGCAACCTCGGATCTCAACGACCTCTACCGGCGGGTGATCAACCGAAACAACCGGCTCAAGCGCTTGATGGAGCTGAAAGCGCCGGGCGTCATCATTCGCAACGAGATGCGGATGCTTCAGGAGGCGGTGGACGCGCTCTTCGACAACGGGCGGCGCGGCCGGGCCATCCGGGGGCCCAACAAGCGGCCCCTCAAGTCGCTGAGCGACATGCTCAAGGGCAAGCAGGGCCGCTTCCGCCAAAATCTGTTGGGCAAGCGCGTGGACTACTCCGGCCGCTCGGTCATCGTCGTGGGGCCGGAACTCCGCCTGCACCAGTGCGGTCTGCCGAAGAAGATGGCGCTGGAACTGTTCAAGCCCTTCATCTTCCACAAGCTGGAGGAGCGGGGCGCGGCTACCACGATCAAGAGCGCCAAGCGACTCGTCGAAAAAGAGCGGCCGGAGGTCTGGGACGTGCTGGACGAGGTGATCCGCGAGCACCCGGTCATGCTGAACCGCGCGCCCACCCTGCACCGGCTCGGCATTCAGGCCTTCGATCCGGTCTTGGTGGAAGGCAAGGCCATCCGCCTGCACCCCCTGGTCTGCGCGGCCTTCAACGCGGACTTCGACGGAGACCAGATGGCGGTCCACGTGCCGCTGTCCGTCGAAGCGCAGATCGAGGCGCGGGTGCTGATGATGTCGATCAACAACATCCTGTCGCCGGCCAACGGGAGGCCGATCGCCGTGCCCTCGCAGGACATGGTCTTGGGCTGCTACTGGCTGACCAAGGAGCGGGCCGGCGCCAAGGGCGAAGGGAAAATTTTCGCGTCTCCGGAAGAAGTTCGGATGGCCTACGATGCGCGCGAAGTGGAGGAGCACGCGCGGGTGAAGGTCCGCGTGGACGGCTCCCTGGTCTCGACCACGGTCGGGCGGGTGCTCCTGGGGGAGATCCTGCCGCCGTCGATCCCCTTCTCCTACGCCAACCAGTTGATGACCAAGAAAGAGATGACCAAGCTCATCGACTCGGTCTATCGCCAGGCCGGGCACCGCGAGACCGTGGTGCTGCTGGACAAGATCAAGGACATCGGCTTCACCTATGCCACGAGGGCCGGGGTGTCGATCTGCATCGACAACATGCACATCCCGACCAAGAAGGAAGAGTTGATCTCCAAGGCTCAGAAGGAAGTCAACGAGATCGAGAAGCAGTACGGCGAAGGGCTTATCACCAACGGCGAGCGCTACAACAAAGTGATCGACATCTGGGCCCACGTGACCGAGCAGGTGGCCGGCGAGATGATGAAGGAGCTGGGTGCCGGCGGAGATCCGAAGGCCCCGGAGGCCTTCAACCCCATCTTCATGATGGCGGATTCCGGCGCCCGCGGCAGCTCGCAGCAGATCCGGCAGCTGGGCGGGATGCGAGGCTTGATGGCCAAGCCGTCCGGCGAGATCATCGAGACGCCGATTACGGCCAATTTCCGCGAAGGCCTGACCGTGCTGCAGTACTTCATTTCCACGCACGGCGCCCGCAAGGGGTTGGCCGACACGGCCTTGAAGACCGCCAACTCCGGCTACCTGACCAGACGGCTCGTGGATATCTCGCAGGACGTCATCATCAGCGAAGAGGACTGCGGGACGAGCGACGGGATCCTGGTCACCGCGCTGGTTGAGGGCGGGGAAGTCATCCAGCCTATCGAGGAGCGGATCCTGGGCCGCCTGGCCGCCGAGGACATCCGCGACCCGGTGACCGGCGAGATCATCGTGAAGGCGCATGAGGAGATCGACGAGGAGCGGGCCAGGGGGGTCGTGGAAGCCGGCGTGGATCGGGTGAAGATCCGGTCGGTGCTCACCTGTCAGTCCCGGCGCGGCGTCTGCATCAAGTGCTACGGGCGCGACCTGTCCAGAGGCAAGCTGGTCGAGAAGGGCGAGCCGGTGGGCGTGATCGCGGCCCAGTCGATCGGCGAGCCGGGTACCCAGCTGACGATGCGGACCTTCCACATCGGCGGTACGGCCAGCAAGGTGGTGGAGCAGACGGTGCTGGAGGCCAAACACACCGGCTTGATCAAGTTCATGAGCATCGACGCGAAGAAGAACGCCGACGTCCACAACAGCGGCATCGCGGTCAAGAACCGGGAAGGCGAGTGGGTCGTGATGAACCGCAATGCCAAGATCGCGATCTACGACGAGACCGGACGCGAGCGCGAGAAGTACCCGGTGATGTACGGAGCCAAGATCAAGCTCAAGGACGGAGAGCGCGTCGAGGTCGGGCAGAAGCTGGTCGAGTGGGACCCCTACTCGATCCTGATCCTGACGGAAGTCGGGGGGAAGGTGGCCTTCGGTGACATCGTCGAAGGCGTCACGATGAAGGATGAGTTTGACGAGGTGACGGGCCTGTCGCGCAAAGTGGTCATCGAGCACACGGGCGCGACGCTGCGGCCGCGCATCTCGATCAAAGATGAAGGGGGCAAGACCGCCAAGGTATCGGGTGCGGCGGCTGTGGCCAGGTATTTGTTGCCGGTCGGCGCGCATATTTTTGTGGAAAAGGGACAGGCGGTCTACCCCGGCGACGTGCTGGCGAAGATTCCCCGCGAGACCACCAAGACCAAAGACATCACCGGCGGTCTGCCCCGGGTGGCCGAGCTCTTCGAGGCCAGGAAGCCGAAGGAGCAGGCGGTCATCAGCGAGATCGACGGCGAGGTCTCCTACGGCGGGTTCGTCAAGGGCATGCGCAAGGTGCTCGTGGACAACAAAATGGGCGACGTGAAGGAATACCTGATTCCCAAGGGCAAGCACGTGAACGTGCACGAGGGGGATTGGGTCCGGGCCGGCGATCCCTTGATGGACGGGTCGGCCAACCCGCACGACATCCTGGATGTGCTGGGTCCCAAGGAGCTGCAGAAGTACCTGGTGGACGAGGTGCAGGACGTCTACCGGCTGCAGGGGGTCTCGATCAACGACAAGCACATCGAGATCATCGTGCGGCAGATGTTGCGGAAGGTCCGGATCGAAGACCCGGGCGACACCGAGTTTCTGCCTGGCAGCCAGGTGGGCAAGTTTGCCTTCGACGACGAGAACGAGCGGGTCATGAACAAAGGCGGGCGCCCCGCGCTCGGAAAGCCGGTTCTGCTGGGCATCACGAAGGCCGCGCTCACGACCGACAGCTTCATCTCGGCGGCGTCCTTCCAGGAGACCACGCGCGTGCTGACCGAAGCGGCGATCAACGGCAAGGAAGACGTGCTGCTGGGGCTCAAGGAGAACGTGATCGTGGGGCGGCTGATCCCGGCCGGGACCGGCTTCGATACCTATCGCGACACCTTTGTGATCAGCCCCAAGAAGGAGGCTCCGCCGCTGCTGGCGAGCGAGCCAGTGGGGATCGGGCAGGAGGGACAGCGAGCGGAGGCCGAAACGTCGGGCGAATGAGCCGACGGGCTCGATTGTTCTTGACAGTCTGCATATCACTCACTATAATCCGTAGGTTTCCTGTGCAAGACACCGCGCGGGATCAGTGCGGAGCGGCCCACAGAAGCAGTCGGTAAGGAGGGGGAATGCCAACGATCAATCAGTTGGTGCGGCACGGACGGACGCTGACCAAGTGGAAAACGAAAAGCCCGGCGTTGCGGCGCTGTCCGCAGAAACGCGGGGTCTGCATCCGTGTCTATACCACGACCCCCAAGAAGCCGAACTCGGCGCTTCGGAAAGTGGCTCGTGTGCGCCTGACGAACGGGATGGAGGTGACATCGTACATTCCGGGGGAAGGCCACAACTTGCAGGAGCACTCGATCGTGTTGGTGCGCGGCGGCCGTGTGAAGGACCTGCCGGGCGTCCGCTATCACATCGTGCGCGGTGCGCTGGATGCGGTGGGGGTGGCGAACCGCAAACAGAGCCGGTCGAAGTACGGAGCCAAGCGGCCCAAATAACGCGCGAAGCCTGGGGCGTAATAACGTAAGCCGACGGACGAAAGACGAGAGAAGATGCCAAGACGACGTATTTTCGGACAGAGGGAAATTCAGCCGGACCCGCGCTTTCACGACAAGCTGGTCGGAAAGTTCATCAACATCCTGATGAAGGCGGGCAAGAAGAGCACCGCGGAGCGGGTCTGCTTCGGGGCCTTCGAGGTCATCCAGCAGAAGACGGGCAACGATCCGCTCAAGGTGTTCAAGGCCGCCATCGACAACGTCAAGCCGGTCGTGGAGGTGAAGTCGCGCCGGGTGGGCGGGGCTTCCTACCAGGTGCCGGTGGAGATCCGGCCCGTGCGTCGGATGACCTTGGCTTTGCGCTGGATCGCGGAGTACGCCAAGGCCCGGAGCGGCAAGAGCATGGACGAGAAATTGGCGGGGGAGTTGCTCGATGCGGCCAACAACACGGGCGCATCGGTCAAGAAGCGGGAAGACACGCACCGGATGGCTGAGGCCAACAAGGCCTTTGCCCACTACCGCTGGTAACCAGAGTTTTCGTGCTGCAGTTGGGCCACGCATCGTAGCCTGACGTGGACGTGGCGCTGCAGCACGGTTGTTTTTGGGGAGGGTGAGTTGGCGAGGCAGGTACCACTCGAGCGCACCAGGAATATCGGCATCATGGCGCACATTGATGCCGGCAAGACGACCACGACGGAGCGGGTCCTCTTCTACACGGGGGTCTCGCACCGCATGGGCGAGGTGCACGACGGCGCCGCGACGATGGACTGGATGGAGCAGGAGCGGGAGCGGGGCATCACCATCACCGCCGCCGCGACGACCTGTTTCTGGCGCGACCACCGGATCAACATCATCGATACGCCCGGCCACGTGGACTTTACGATCGAGGTGGAGCGTTCCCTGCGGGTGCTGGACGGGGCGGTGGCGGTCTTTGATTCGGTCCAGGGGGTGGAGCCGCAGTCGGAGACGGTCTGGCGCCAGGCGGACAAGTACCGGGTTCCCCGCATCGCCTTCATGAACAAGATGGACCGGATCGGGGCCGATTTCTACGCCGGCGTCCAGTCCATCGTGGACCGTCTGGGGGCCAACCCGGTCCCGATCCAGTTGCCGATCGGGCGGGAGGCTGAGTACCGGGGCTCCGTCGATCTAGTCAAGATGAAGGCCTTCCTCTATGACGACGAGTCTCTGGGGGCCAAGTACAAGATTGAGGACATCCCGTCCGACATGCAGGAGCTGGCCAAGAGCTACCGCGAAAAAATGATCGAGGCCGTGGCGGAACACGATGAGAAGGTGCTCGAGCGGTACCTGAACGGGGAGTCGCTCACGGAAGAAGAAATCATGCGGGCGATCCGGGCCGGCGCGATTGCCATGAAGGTGACGCCGGTGCTCTGCGGCTCCGCCTTCAAGAACAAGGGGGTGCAGCAGCTTCTGGACGCGGTGGTGGACTACCTGCCGTCGCCGCTGGATATTCCGTCGGTGGCGGGCGTCGATCCGGCGACCGGCAAGGAAGTGAAGCGGTCGGCGAGCGACGACGAACCGTTCGCGGCGCTGGCCTTCAAGATCATGACCGATCCGTTCGCCGGGCAATTGACCTTCTTCCGTGTCTACTCCGGTACCCTCAAGACCGGGACTTCCGTCTACAACATCACCAAGGATACGAAAGAGCGCGTGGGCCGGCTCTTGAAGATGCACGCCAACAAGCGGGAAGACATCGACATCGTGTATGCCGGCGACATCGCTGCGGCGGTGGGTCTGAGGGGGGCGACGACCGGCGACACGCTCTGCGACGAGAAGAAGCCCGTGCTGTTGGAGGTCATGAAGTTTCCCGAGCCGGTCATCGCCATGGCCATCGAGCCCAAGACCAAGCAGGACCAGGAAAAGCTGGGGTTCTCGCTCCAAAAGCTGGCGCAGGAAGATCCGTCCTTCCGGGTGCACACGGATGAGGAGACCGGCCAGACCATCATCGCCGGGATGGGTGAGCTCCACCTGGAAATCATCGTGGACCGGCTGCTCCGCGAGTTCAAGGTCGAAGCCAATGTCGGCAAGCCGGAGGTGGCCTACCGGGAGACCATCAGGGGGGGCGCCGAGGCGGAAGCCAAATACATCAAGCAGACCGGCGGCCGCGGCCAGTACGGACACGTTGTGTTGACGGTGGAGCCGAGCGAGCCGGGGGTCGGCTTCGAGTTCGTCAACAAGATCGTCGGGGGCGCCATTCCCAAGGAATACATCCCGGCGATCGAGAAGGGCGTCAAAGAGCGGATGGAGTCGGGGGTCCTGGCCGGCTATCCGGTGCGCGACGTGCGGGTCACGGTCATCGACGGTTCCTACCACGACGTGGACTCCAACGAAATGGCGTTCAAGATCGCCGGCTCGATGGGGTTTCAGGATGCCTGCAAGAAGGCCAATCCGGTCCTGCTCGAGCCGATCATGAAAGTCGAGGTGCTCGTCCCCCAGGAGTTCATGGGCGACGTCATCGGCAACCTCAACGGGCGGCGGGGCAAGGTCCACGGGATCAAGGTGCGGGCCGGCTCGCAGGCCATCGAAGCGGCGGTGCCTCTGAGCGAGATGTTCGGCTACGCGACGGACCTGCGTTCGCGCACGCAGGGCCGCGCCACCTACAGTATGGAGTTCGAGCGGTACGAGGCGGTGCCCAAGCAGATCGCCGAGACCATCATCGCCAAGAATCGAGGCGAATAGAAAGCCTCATTGGTTTTATCCGGGCGCGCCCCAATGTGCGCGCCCCGGTCCGGCAAGCTCGGGAGGGACGTATGGCGAAGGCGAAATACGAGCGGCGCAAGCCCCACGTGAACATCGGGAC
>CAZKHY010000089.1:0-15279 GCA_964552455.1 uncultured Nitrospira sp. | reverse complement strand
AGTCGCAGCCGATGCGGTGGCCGGACACGATCACCCCGTTGGGATCGGCGACGAAGACGAGCTGGCAGTTCACGTTGGCTCCGTACATGGGGAGCGTGCCGAACTGTTCCGCCATGCCCGGCAGGGTCGGGATCGTCATGTCCCATCGCATCTCGGTGTACCCGTCGGCGGATTCTCTTTGGTGGAAAGTCGGGGGGCCGATCTCGATCTGCAGGTCCGCTTTCTGTTTCCCGATCCAGCGGTTGATGACATCGTCCCAGGTGAGATAGACCCCGGTGAGCCCCGGGTCGTTCTGGCCGGTCGCGCAGCCCGTCGCCAAAATGGCGACCAGCACCGGCGCGAGCAACGCGCCTCCGACTCGTCTCCTACGCATCATCATGTCCTCTCCATCGCGATGGCCTCACAGTGCGATCGGTACAGGCTCACGGGGCGGACCACAGGACATTGCCCCCCTTGTCCTTCAGTTGCAAGACCTTGTTCTCGTCCGGCGAGAGATAGAGGTTCCTGCTCCCGTCCTTGTTCAGCAGGATCAAGCCGACCTCTCCCTTGGGGTCCAGCCCGAGTCCCGCCCTGGTCCGGCCGAACCGGTCCACCAAGAGGAACTCCTCCGAATTGACCACCTTGTGTCGCTGCTGGGCCATCGCCGGCTCGCCCGCGAGGAAACGTCCGGCAAAGAGTCCTCCCGCGAGTCCGGCCATCAAGGCCAGCAGCACCACCGTCCCGTACTCTTTCCGATTCATCGCCATCCCCCCGTTGTCCCCCTTGCCGGGTTCCTTTGTATCATGTTACGCCCTTGGAAGCGATCCCTTGTATGGCTTCATCCCTTTACAGTATCATCGGACCTTCGCATGACCGGATAGAAACTACCGCAGGCGGTTCACGCAAGCAAGGTAGAGGAGAGAACACGGGTAGCAAGATAACTATCCGTTCACAGAATCTAAGCCTGCTGGAGGCACAGTAACTATCCGCCTGCATCTGATCGAAGCAGGCGGTGCTGGCAAGCTTGGTAGGGGGACTTCATGCTTAGAAGGCACGAGCGGCAACGGCGAATGGCGGTGAAAGCCTGGCTGGTCGCGGCCCTGGCGGGCGTGGCGGTTCTGGGGCTGTCGGTGCCGACCGGGCAGGCGCAGGACGTGTCGTTGGATCTGGCCGCCCGCTACATCCTGGAAACGGTCAAAGCCTTCCGCACGGCCTACGTCATCAACGTGGTCGAGCGGGTCAAGGAAAGCGGCATCCAGCCCAAGGAGGAATGGATCAAGGACGCCCACGCCATTCCCCTGCCGGCCCAGTTCGTCAAAGCGGCCGGCACCGACATCGGGTCCTTTGAAATCGGCCTCATCGGCCTGACCCCGGTCTACAGGAGCAACCTGCCCAAAACCCAGGCAGAGACCGACGCGCTCATGAAACTGGCGGCCGATCGGCAGCAGACCGTCATCACGTTCGTGGACGGCAAGCAGTTCAAGGCGGTCTCGGCGGACATCGCCATCGTCCAGTCCTGCGTGGATTGCCACAACAACCATCCGACCAGCCCCTGGCGGAATTTCAAGAAGGGGGATCTGATGGGCGCGATCATCGTCCGGTTGAACCGGCAGACCAAGTGAGCAAACGAGTGAGGGTGAGGCGATGACGGCGGGACCCTATCCGCGGAGTCCCAAGGACTTGCTGGGCGGCATGGTCCACCTGGCACGGTTCATCGACAAAGTCCGTCTGCGCCACGCGGGACAGATCCAGGACTACAACTACATCACGACGGGCTTCGACAAGTACCTGCTCGAGTTCCTCCGGGTGAAGTCGGACGCCTTCGAGCAACGGATCCTGCAGGGGGGCGACGACGCCGAGTTGCTGGTCTGGGTCCTGAGCCACGGCCGGGTTCCCTCGGCCGAAGAAATCCGGCAATGGAACCACGGGGTCCTGACCAGCGGGCCCAAGGACGAGGGGGCGCACCAGCGGTTCCAGGCCAGGCTTGCCGAGGTGGCCGCCAAGCGAGGCGTTCCGGTCGGGACGCTGCCTCCCGTCGCGGCCTGGGCCGATGTCATCGAGCTGGATGAAGGACGACTCTAGCCATGCCCCCTGTCCATGAGCGTTCGCGGGTTCGCCTCGTCACCCTGTCCGCCTAACCGTTGACCCCTGCAGCTGGTTCACGTATGGTAAGGTTCTTCCTCTATACAGGGGCGGTCTGAGGCCCAGGAGGCTCATGGATTCACCGGAGTCGCCGCGCCAGTTCCCCGATCTCCTTCCCTTGTTGGCTTCCGTCCACGTCTTCAGCGGGCTGGATCAGCCGGCGTTGCGCCGGCTGGAACAGGAGATGGAGCGGGTTCGGCTGGCCGCCGGCGACGTTCTCCTGCGGCGCGGCGATCCCAGCGACAGCCTCTACGTGATCGTCGGCGGCTGCCTCCAGGTTCTCCTGGACCATGCGGACGGCACCGAACAGGTACTGGCACAGTTGACCGGGGGCGACTGCCTCGGCGAAATCGCCCTGCTCACCGGCCAGCCTCGATCTGCGACCATCCGGGCCGTACAGGATTGCGAGTTGCTGAAGCTCACCAAGGAAACCTTCGATCGCTTTGTCATCGACTATCCGGACCTGAAATTCCGTCTGGTCCAGTTGGCGTCCTACCGGCAGTCCGGCTTGTATCTCGCCTTGACGGACTTGTTCCACGGCTTGGACCGGTCGGTCCTGGATGAATTTGTGCGGGAGTCCGCATGGCTGCGCCTGCCCGGAGGGGAAACCCTCTTCCGGCAGGGGGATCAACCGGAGTGCTTCTACGCCGTCGTCCATGGTCGGCTGCAAGTCCTCATCCAGTCCGAAGGAGCGGGGCCAAGGATCGTGCGGCATATCGGGCGCGGGACCTGTGTCGGAGAAACATCGCTCCTGACCGGCGAACGGCACTCGGCGACGGTCCGCGCCCTCCGCGATTCGGAACTGGTCCGGCTGCCCCAGAAGACCCTGACGCGCCTCTTGGAGCGGCATCCGCAGGCCGCGACGGAATTGGCCAAGACCCTCGCGCGCCGCCTCCGGCAATCGAGCGCCGCAAAGGCGGCTCGCCCCGGCGTAACGACGATCGCGGTGGTGCCCGGCGATCAGGGCGGCAGGCAGGCCCATTTCGCCGAGCGGCTGGTTGACGCGCTGGCCAAGACCGGAGGCTCCACCCTCCACCTGAGCAGCGACCGGCTGGACGGCTGCCTGGGGGCAGGGGTCTCGCTCACCCCCTTCGACGGCCTCAGCAACAGCCGGATCGTGGACTGGCTCAACGATCAGGAGGACAGGTACTCCTACATCCTCTTCGAGTGCGACCCGGGCCCGACCGTCTGGACGCACCGCTGCCTCCGCCAGGCGGACTTGATTCTCATCGTCCATTCGGCGGAGGCCGATCCTGAGCCGGGCGAGATCGAGGCGCGCCTGCTTTCCGAGCAGATCGGCGGCGCGGTCCGCAAGGAGCTGGTCCTGCTGCATCGGGAAAGGGCGGCCAGGCCCGTAGGGACCAGCCGATGGCTGGAGGTCCGCCGGGTGGAGGCTCACCACCATGTCCGGATAGAACAGACGGCCGATTACGAGCGGCTGGCCAGGCTGATCACGGGCCACTCCGTCAGCTTGGTGCTGAGCGGAGGCGGCGCCCGCGGCTTTGCCCATATCGGCGTGATTCGGGCGATCCGCGAGAGCGGGCTCCCGATCGACCTCGTGGGCGGCACCAGCATGGGCTCGATCATTGCCGGCCAGTACGCGATGGGACTCGATCCGGCTCAGATGATCGAGATGAGCCGTAAGGGATTCGTGGGCATTGCCCCGCATCGGGACAAGACAATCCCGATCATCGCCCTGATCACCGGCCGCAGGCTGACCCGCATGCTCAAGATGATGTTCGGCCAGATCCAGATCGAGGACCTCTGGCTCAAGTTTTTCTGCGTCTCGGCCAACCTGACCCGCGCGCAGATGATGGTGCATCAGGACGGGCCCCTGTGGCTGTGGACCAGGGCCAGCGTGGCGGTGCCCGGGGCCATTCCCCCCGTGGTTCTGCAGAACGGCGACCTGCTCGTGGACGGCGGAATCCTGAACAACCTGCCGGCCGACGTCGTGGGCACGCTGGCGCAGGGGGCCGTGATCGCGGTGGACGTGTGCGCCCGTACCGACCTTACGACCAACGTAGGGGCCCGTTCTTCGTTCTCCGGCTGGAAACTGCTCTGGGGCCGGCTCAACCCCTTTGCCAGGCGGGTCTCCGTGCCCAACATTTTCAACGTCCTGACCCGCGCCACGATGCTCAACACGCTGTCGAAGATCGACACCGTCAAGCGGCAGGCGGACCTCTACATCCATGTGCCCACGGAAGGGGTCAGCATTTTCGATTGGAACTCGATCAACCAGATCGTCGACATCGGCTATCGCTGCGCCGTCGGGTGCATCGAGGACTGGCAGAAGAGCCGCGCCGGCTAGGTCCGGGATCGGCCCAAGGACTCAGGGCCGACACACTGAGGAAAGCGCACCGGCGGTGAAAAAACTGTCAGCCGCGGTGTGATCGAAGCGGGCGGCTCTAGCAAAGAATCTAAGCCTACTGGAGGCAAACGGCTTCTCCGCTCACATGTGATCGAAGTGAGCGGTTCTAGCAAGCTTGGTATGGAGGAACCGATGAACATTCGCCTGATTGCCGTGCTGACGATCGTCTTGGGCGGCTGGCCCTGGGTGAACGCCGGGGCCGAGACGCTGCGGAATGTCTTCAAGAAGGTGGATAGCGCGGTGATCGTCATCCAGACCAACCACAAGGATGTGGTGGCCGGTCCTGAAAAAACGTTCATCAGCCTGCCGGGGATGGGGTCGGGAGTCCTGATTTCGGCCGACGGCAAGGTGTTGACCGCGGCGCACCTGGTCCAGACGGCCGATGAGATCATGGCCCAGTTCGGAAACGGGGATCTCGTGAAGGCCAAAGTCGTCTCCTCCGATCCGTCGGCCGACGTGGCGCTGCTGCAGGTCGAAAAGATCCCGCCGGGGAACGAGGTGGCCAAGCTCGGGGATTCGGACGCCGTCGAGGTGGGGGACGAGATTTTTGTCGTGGGGGCGCCGCTCGGGCTCGGCCACACCTTGACCGTGGGCTATATCAGCGCCCGGCACAAGCCCAACACAATGTATGGGGGCATGGCCCGCGCGGAGTTCTTTCAAACCGACGCGGCGATCAATGAAGGCAACTCCGGCGGCCCGATGTTCAACATGCAGGGGGAAGTCATCGGCATCGTGAGCCACATCATCTCCAAATCGGGCGGCTTCGAAGGGCTGGGATTCGTCGTGACCTCCGACGTGGCGCGGCGGGTCTTGCTGGAGAAGAACCCCTACTGGAGCGGGGTGGAGGGCTATCTGCTGGCCGGCGACATGGCCAGGATCTTCAACCTGCCGCAGCCGGCCGGCATGCTCATCCAGCGGGTCTCCTCAAAGTCGCCCGCCGCGCAGATCGGGCTGCGTCCCGGCAGCATTGCCGCGGTGATCAACAATCAGCCCTTGCTCGTGGGAGGCGACATCGTGCTGGAGGTCCAGGGCATCCCGATCGTCCCGGACGGCTCCAGTTACCTGGTGATCCGGGACCGGCTGAGCAAGCTCAAGAAAGGGGACGAGACCAGGATCGCCATCATCCGGGGCGGGGAGAGGAAGGAATTGATCATGCGGATCCCCTGACCGCCTCCTCGCCGGCCACGGAGCACGGGCCGCGCGTACGGGGATGGCGGTCAGTCCTCGGTCTGGAGGCCGAGCAGGGAGGCCAGCGCGGGGACGGTGGAAGGGAGCGGCGCCTTCAGCCGGATGCAGTCGATTCCCGCCGCCTCGAGCGTGAGGTCGACCAGTCGATTCCGCGCCTGCCGTGAATCGGCCGCCTCCGAGCCGTCTTCCAGCTCGACCACCTTGGCGACCACCCGCGTCCCCGGATGGACCAGGACGAAATCCACCCGCTTGAACGCGATCCGGTTCAGGAACGAAGCCCGTGCCGCCCGGTCCGTTGCCGTGAGATCCAGCAGGCACCACAAGGGCACTTGCGCAAAGACGAGATACTCATCCTGCGCGGCCAGACGCAGCAGGTTGTAAAAGAACGCCTCGGTCTCGGTCAGCAGCGGTTGGGCCCGGATGGTGATCTCAGCCGGGAAGAGGCTTTCAGGCGATCCCTTCTTCTTCGCGCCGCTCCCGAACCGGGACCAGCCCAGCCAGACGAGCAGAACCAGGCAGGCGACGGCGGCGGCGGCGATCATCGGTGATCCCCCGGCACGATTTTACCGAGAATGACCGGGTGCGTGGCGCCGGTGACGGCCGGAACGTTGCCGCATTCACCCTTGATGGTCTGGTAGGCGAGAACCGCAAAGGCCGTGGCTTCGAAGGCCTTGCTGTCCCAGCCCAGCTCGTCGAAGGTCTTCACCGGGGTCGGATCGAAGACCGAGGCCAGATCCTTCATGAGCGTGCGGTTGCGGATGCCTCCGCCTCCGACGATCACTTCGTCGATCATCGCAGGAGGGGGGGCCGCGCGACGCGCCCCTCCCGCTTCGTTTTTCAGCCAGCGGCGCGCCATGCCCACCGCCATGGCCGTCATCACCGAGCAAGTCGCTAAGAGGTCTTCGGGAGTCAGCTTGCGCCGTCGTCCGGCGGCGAGGAGAGGCGACAGAAAGGTCTCGCCGAACTCCTCCCGGCCGGTGGATTTGGGCGGCCGTTGGCGGAGGAACGGATGGGCCAGCAGGCGCTGCAGGAGGATCGCATCCACCGCGCCCCTGGCCGCCATCCTCCCGCCCCGGTCCATGGATTGTCGGCCTTGGGTCATGCGCGAGGCCAGCGCGTCCAGGACCATGTTCCCCGGTCCCGTGTCGAAGGCGCGCACGTCATGCACCGCGCCGCCGGCCGGCAAGTAGGTCACGTTGCTGATGCCGCCCAGGTTGACGACCAGGCGGGAGCGTCGCGGGTGTCTGAACAGGAGGTAATGGACGTAGGGAGTCAGCGGGGCTCCTTCCCCTCCGGCCGCCACGTCGCGGGGCCGGAAGTCGGCGACGGTCATCACCCCGGTCCGTTCGGCGATGACGGAAGGCTCGGCGATCTGGAGCGTGGAGCGGATCGGGCCGAGGCCCGGCTCGCGGATCGGCCTGGGAAGGTGGTGAATGGTTTGGCCGTGCGACCCGATCAGATGGACGTCGGACCGGCGGAGGCCCGCCCGGGCGATCACGCGCAACGCCGCCTTGGCGAACCACTCGCCCAGCACGGCGTTCAGGTGACAGACCTCCGCCACCGTCCCGCCGGCGGAGACCGCCAGGACCTTGCGTCGCAACGAGGCCGGATAGGCGGTCGGACAAAAGGCCAGCGGGGTGACCCGGAGGTTCAGTCCGGTGCCGCTGACGGACACCAGCGCCGCGTCCACTCCGTCCCCGGAGGTCCCAGACATGAGGCCGACGACCCTCGTGCCTGAATGACTCGGTTTGGTCATGTTGTGTGGTCCGGTCCTTTCAAGAAGCCCGCACAAGCTAGCTGAAGTCGTCCGGTGGGTCAAGCGAAACGGAGTGGGATGTCGTAAAGTCCGAAAGTTGAAAAGTCCGAAGGTCTCGAAGTTTTGGACTTGCAGACTTGTGGACGTGACGACTTTGTGACTGTCGCCGGTTCGTTGACTTTGCAGGGGCGCGGTGTTACGGTCGCGCCCATGTTTCTGAAGCCCTTTCTCGCGGCGACGGTGCTGGGATCGGTCCTCTTGCTGGTTTCGGCGGGGCCGGCTTGTGCCGTGGAGGAATCCCCTGCGGCGGCGCCCCTGGAGGTGGTGGCCACGATCCCGGTCCTCAAGGACCTGGCGGAGCACGTCGGAGGGGCCCACGTCCGGGTGACGTCCCTCCTGTCCGGCCTGGAAAGCGAACACAGTTATTCGCCGAAGCCCAGCGATCTGGTGGCCGTCCGCAAGGCGCGGGTCCTGCTCGAGGTCGGTCTGGGGTTGGAAGTCTGGGTCGCCTCCCTGGTGAAAAACTCCGGCAACAGCGGGCTGCTGGTCGTCACCACCTCGAAGGGCATCGCGCTTCTCCGGGACTATGAGCCGCAAGAGGGCGCGCAGGTGACGGGGCAGAGTGAGCACCACGAGGGGAATCCCCACATCTGGCTGGACCCGGAGAATGCCAAGATCATGATGCGGCACATCACGGAAGCCTTCGGTAAGGCGGATCCCGTACATGCGGCAGCCTATCGGGACAACCAGGCGGCCTACCTGCGTCAGCTCGATCAGCTTCAGAAGGACTTGGCCGAACGGCTCCGCCTTGTTTCCGACCGGCGGATCATCGTGCATCACCCGGCCTGGCCCTATTTCGCGCGCCGGTTCGGGTTCCGGATCGCCGGCGAGATCGTGAGGCAGGCCGGTGCGGAGCCTTCCGCCCGTCATCTCCAGGAACTCATCGCCGCGATCCGCAAGGACCACATCCGTGTGGTGGTGTCGGAGCCGCAGTTGAACCAGAAGATCCCGGAGGTGCTGGCGCGGGAGACCGGCGCCCGCGTGATCGTGCTGACGCCGCTCCCCGGAGGCGTCGCCGGCACCGAGACCTACCTGGACATGCTCCGGTATAATGTCACGAAGCTCGCGGAAGCTTTGGAGGCTGCGAAATCAAATTGAGTCGAACGTCGTCAAGTCATCAAGTCTTCAAGTCGGAGGACATTACGACTTTCTGACTTTTGACGATCATTACACTCATGACCAAGCCCATCATCCGCTTCTCCCACGCCACCTTCGGGTTCCCCGACGTCATTGCCTTGCAGGACATCTCCCTGGAGATCGCCGAAGGGGAGTTCGTGGGGGTGATCGGACCGAACGGGTCCGGGAAGACGACCCTCTGCCGGGCGGTGCTGGGGCTCATGCCGCCGCTGGCCGGCAGCCTCCAGATCTTCGATTGCGCCTGCCAGGAACTGCGCTGCCACCACCGGGCCCGCATCGGCTACCTGCCGCAGAAGGGGGTGCTGGACCGCAACTTCCCGATCACGGTCCTGGAAGCCGTCATGATGGGCCGGTACGGCGCGCTGGGGCTCTTCCGGCGCCCCGGCAGGCAGGATCGGGAGATCGCGCTGGAAGCCTTGAGCAACGTGGGGATGCAGGACCACCGTGACAGCGCGCTCGGGCACCTGTCGGGCGGACAACAGCAACGGGTCTTCATCGCGCGGGCGTTGGCGCAACAGCCGGCCGTCCTGCTGCTGGACGAGCCCACCACCGGCATCGACATCACGACCCAGCACAGCGTGCTCGATTTGATCACGCACCTCCATCGGGATTTGAAGCTGACGGTCCTCCTGATCACCCACGACATCAACATGATCCGCTCCCACGTGGACCGGTTGGTGCTGCTCAAGACCCGCCTCTACGCGGCCGGCCCGCCGGACGAGGTGCTCCGGCCCGACGTGCTGCGGCAGGTCTACGGGAAGGATCTGGTCATCACGGAGAAGGATCTCATCATCGTCGAGGACTATCACCACCACTGATAAGCCACCAATGATGAACGCGGAATGCTGAACGATGAATGACTGAATTTCCCCCGTTCAGCAATCATCACTCATCATTCATCACTGTATGTGGGAGATGCTCTCATACGACTTCATGCAGCGGTCGCTGCTGGCGGCGGCGCTGGTCGGCGCGGTCTGCTCCGTGATCGGCGTCTTCGTCGTCCTCCGCGGGCTGGCCTTCGTCGGGGCCGGAACCGCGCACGCGGCGTTCGCCGGGGTCACGCTGGCTTATCTGGCGGGGCTGCCGCCCTTGCCGCTGGCGGTCGTGTTCGGGCTGGCGACGGTCTGGATTACGGGCGTGATGGAAGAGCAAGGGCGGATGAAGCTGGACGTCTCGATCGGGATTCTCTACACGGCCACGATGGCCCTGGCCATCCTGTTCATCGGCTTGATGAAGGGGTACAACGCCGAAGTCTACGGGTACCTGTTCGGGAGCGTGCTCTCGGTCACGCCGGAGGAGCTGCGCGCGATTCTCTTGTTGAGCCTGATCGTCGTCGGCGTCCTGCTGGCCTTCTCCAAAGAACTCTATTTCATCGCGTTCGACCAGGAGATGGCCGAAGCCTCCGGCGTGCCGGCCCGGCGGATCTTCTACCTGCTGCTGACGCTGGTGGCGCTGACCGTGGTGGTGTCGCTGAAGACCGTGGGCGCGATCCTGGTGTTTGCGATGATCTTGATCCCGGCCTCCACCGCCTACCAGCTCACCCACAGCCTCTTCCACATGACGGCCTATGCGGTGGTGATCGGGGTGGCCTCGGCGGTCGGCGGGGTGCTGCTGTCCTATGCCTGGGACCTGCCTTCAGGGCCAGCGATCGTGCTGCTGGCCACGACGCTCTTCTTCCTCTCCGTCCTGCTCTCGCCCAAGCGGCTCCGACGTGCGCCGGCCGGGTAATCGCTCTGAGCCGCGGCTATTCCAGTCTGGCCTGCTTCGCGCGGGCCCAGACCATGCCGGTCTGCTTCTTGGCGCTGAAGCCCAGCTTTTCATAAAAGGCCTGCTTGTCTCTGGTGCAGAGCCAGAACAGCTCCACGCGCTTGAGGGAGGGATGATGCAGGATGCGCTGCATGATCTCGGTGCCGATGTCCTGGCCCTGGTAGGCCGAATCCACGATCACGTCCCAGATTGAGGCCCGGTAGACGTAGTCGGTCAGGACCCGCCCGAACCCGATCAGCCGTTCGCCGTCCCAGGCCGAGATGGCCAGGTCCGTCTGGGCCAGCATCTCGCGGGCATCCTCCAGCGTGCGCCCTCTGGCCCAGATGGATTGGGCGTAGAGCCGGAGGAGCTGCGCCGGGTCAAAGTCCTTTCGTTCCGAGAACGTGATCATGCTCTTGAGAGGGACCGACGCCTTGTATTAGAGTAGGATCCGGTTCTTGCCCTCTGCACG
Organism: uncultured Nitrospira sp.; assembly: GCA_964552455.1. GTDB lineage: Bacteria > Nitrospirota > Nitrospiria > Nitrospirales > Nitrospiraceae > VGXG01. Next base: position 4,431 of record CAZKHY010000089.1, on the reverse strand, counting down.
TCCTGCTCCATCGGCAGGCGGGCTGGGCGGGCGATGTCTCATCGTTGAGGGGCAATCTATGGCGACGCAGGTTCGGACCTGTCCCAAATGCAGGAAGCTCATGTGGGTCAAGGAAGAGCAGATCCAGGTGCTCGACGAGAACACGATCGGCATGACCTGTCCCCACTGCCGGCAGACCGTGCGGTTCACGCTGGTCTCGGCCGGCGCGAATGCGGCCGGTCCCAAGATGGGCCACTAACCCCAAGTTGCGAGTTTTGAGTTCTTAGTTTTGAGTTATCAGTTGAAATCCGGTAACTCATAACTCAAAACTTACAACTCAACACTCGCGGGCTAAAGCCCGCGCCCGGCGCCTTCCAGCTCCGGTTGGTTGCCCGGCATGATCCGATGGAGCGCGGATCGGTAGTCGCGCAGGCGGCTCTCCTCGGCCGGCGCCACCGTGATCGTCTTCTCGCCCTGCATGAGTTCCAGGAGGTCGAGCGCGAACAGCAACGGCTGCACGGCTTTGAGTACCTCGCCCCCTTCAAAAGCTTCCAGCGACTCGATGAGCGGCTCGCTGAGCCGCTTGAAGGCCGACCCGGCGGCCTGCGTCCGGAACCGATAGACGGCCTGCTCGTAGGCGGCGACCGCCTCAGGCGTGGGCTTGAGCCCTCCGGGCATGACCGAGAGGTGGACCACGGTCGGCAGTTTCGCCGCATAGGTCTTGAGCGCTGTCACCAGACTCCCGATCGCTTCCAACACCTCGCCCGTAATCACTGATTCCCTCTCCGACGCTGACAAATACCTTGCCGAGACTTGCCTGTCAAGCGGCTCCCGCAGGGCCGGCCTAGCGGCCTCGTGCTGGCTGGCTCGACGTGGCGTTGCGTAGGGCTTCAAGGAGTTCCGCAAAGTCCGGTGGAGCCGGGGCCGAGAATTCCAGGGACCGGCCGGTGGTCGGGTGCACGAATCCCAGCGTGCGGGCGTGGAGCATCACGCGCGGGATCACGATCTCGTCCAGGGCTTTCACCTTGCGGCCTCCGTAGGTGGGATCGCCCAGGACCGGATGTCCCAGGGCCGATAGATGGACCCGGATTTGATGGGTGCGACCGGTGCGGGGGCGCAGCTCCACCTTCGTCGCCAGCTTGCCCAGCCGCTGGAGGACTTTGTAGCCCGTGGCCGAAGCTTTGGGGCTCGTCGTGCGGGCGGAGAACTTCTTGCGCTCCTTCGTATCCCGCCCGATAGCCAGCTCGATCACCCCCTCGGACTTCTTGATCGTGCCCCAGGCCAGCGCCTCGTATACGCGGGTGATGCTGTGGTGCTTGAACTGATTGGCCAGGGACCGGTGGGCCTGATCGGTCTTGGCCACGACCATGACGCCGGAGGTCTCCTTGTCCAGCCGGTGCACCAACCCCGGCCGTTCCTTGCCGCCGATCGTGGAGAGGGAGCCGCCCGGTTTCGCAAAGTGGTACAGCAAGGCATTGACGAGCGTGCCGGACCAGTGGCCAGGCGCCGGATGCACGACCAGACCGGCCGGCTTGTTCAGCACCACCAGCGAGTCGTCTTCATAGAGAATATCGAGCGGGATCGGCTCCGGCTGCAGTTCCAGCGGCTCAGGCCTCGGGATGTCCAGCACGATCTTGTCGCCCGGCTTGATCTTCTGGCTGGGCTTGACCGCCTGGCCGTTGATCGTGACATGGCCCTCCGTGATCAGCCGCTGGAGAGCCGAGCGGGACAAGTCCGGCTCGCGGTTGGCCAGAAATACATCGAGCCGCTTGGGCGATTCGCCGGAGGTAACGACGAATTCCGATGTAGCCGTATGAAGGGTGCGGGACATGGGATGCCGGTGCACGGTGTAGAGTAGCAGCTTCGTTCGGCAATATGAAGAGGATAGGGATCAGTATCTTCTTCGCCTGAAAAGGCATAAGATGGGACCAGAACGGTGGTGGCCGGTCAGTCGCAAGGAGGTCGCGCATGCTGTCCATGTCCAGAGGACGATCGTGGGGAGTCGTGATCGGTGCCGTTGTTGCGCTCGCTGGCTGGGGGATCTCAACCGAGAGCCGGGGGGCTGAAGCGCAGGGAACCGTCCCGCTGGAGACGGTGGCCGACTACCTGCACGCCGTGATCGAAGCGGACCGGACCTTCTACACGATTCAAGTTGTGGAGCGGTTGCAGAAGAAAGGCAAGATCGTGGCATCGGAAGACTGGCGTCTCTCTCACACCCTGCCCTTGCCCGCCCAGTTCTTGAAAGAGTCCAGCGATCTGGCCTCGCTGACCGGCACCAGGGTTCAGTACCGCCTCATCGGCCTGTGGCCGATCAACCCGCAGAACGCTCCGACGACCGACTTTGAACGGCAAGGGCTTGAGGATGTCCGGCAAAATCCAGACCGCCGGCACAGCGGCGTCGTGACCCTCGGCGGCGTGCAGTACTTTCAGGCCATCTACGCCGACCGGGCCGTCTCACAGGCCTGCATCGGCTGCCACAATGCGCACCCGAGAAGCCAGAAGCGCGATTTCAAGGCCGACGAGGTCATGGGTGCGGTCGTGATCACGATCCCGATAGGACACTAGCCTTGTCGTTGAGACGCGTAGCCTGAACGACCCGCCTCCCAACGGTGCCCGTACGGTCGCGCTCGTATCATCCCTCAGAAGAGCGTCGTGCAGCGATTGTTGACGAGTTGCCCCACCTTCGTCGGTCCGATCACGCAGTCGTGGTGGCGGTCTGCGGCGCCGCCTGCTCCAGCGCCGCCGCGCTCAGCAGTCCGGCCCCAGCCAGCTTCAGCAACATTCTGCGTCCGATCGGATTTCCCATCATTTCCCTCCACGGAAAATTGAATGCCCCGCTTATCGGACGTTAGGCCTTGACCATGACAAGGAGCATCTTGAAGCGCGTGACTGCTTTGAGGGCGTGCGGCCGACCGGCCGGAAGCCGCAAGAGCTGGCCGGCAGCAACACGATGAGGCACCCCGGCGATTGAGATGTCCGACTCGCCCTCAATCATGAGCACAAGCGCGTCATAGGGGGCCGTGTGCTCGCTGAGGCCCTCGCCTTGGTCGAAGGCAAAGACCGTGACGGTGCCAGCGGCCTTGTTGACGATAGTCCGACTGACGACCGCGCCGGGCTGGTACTGGACCAACTCGGCGAGCGATACGACGCCTTCGAGTTCCTTCATTGCCTTCACCTCCGCTGGCATAGGGTCTCCATTTGAACAACGGGCCAGGCGGGATCAGTTTCGAGATTCCGGTCTGGGCTAACGATCGATCTCAGCCCCCTCCGCAGGAGGGTCGGCTGGAGCGATTTGTTCGCCTGCTCGCTCGCGATACCATTCCTCATGCGGGTCGCGGTGATAAAGGATAGCAGCCAACACGCCAGCAAGGATAACCTGGTGCGAACGCTCCATGTCGTCGAAGTGGTTTTGTCCCCTAGCAATTGCTGCCCTGATTCGCTCTGTGGCCGCCTCCACTAGATCGGAATCACCATCCGTCTTGAACCCGCCCTGCTCGAGCATTGCCAGATAATCGGTCGGATGCAATCGCTTGCCTTCCGCGTTCACCCAGATGCCTCGCTGTTTGCGGATGTCCCAATTGAGACTCTTCTTGACGTGCTCACCCAAGCGATCCTCGGAGTCGTGATATCGGGCAGGCAGTGTCGCGGATGCCAACTCATCGATCAGGTGGTTGAATAGCCATGCGAAGCTATCCTTCTCATTGAAGTAACGGCCCGTCGTAGGATCGACGATGAGTTCCCAGTTAAACCGGATGTGCGACAACGGGCGAAGCACCTCGTGATCCACAAAGTCGCTGGCTTCGAAGAATTGCTTTACCGGGTTCATGCGAGACACCTTTACTTGGCAGGCAAACGACTCGGCTGAGCGGCCGCCGACGAGCAAAGCGAGGAGGGAACCCAACAGCAAGCGTAGCGACGCTGTTGGGCGGTCCGCTCCAGCCGACGGTTGGGCGCGTTCATGGAGTAGCTTGTTCCTGGGCCAAAGAAATGGCTTGGCCAACCTCACGTTGAAGCTGCTCGACTACGTATCTGAGGCTGCTACTGCTCGGTAAGGGAGCCATTGGATTATCGACCTCGTATTGAAGTTTGAGGTCGAGGGTGGTCTTAATTTGTTCGAGCTTCCCTCGTAGGTTCGCTAGTTGGAGCTCCGCCTTTGCGTCACGTTGACGCGAGGAGAGTTCGACAAACGCCGCGAGCGCAGCGACGAGCAGGGCAAAGCCCATGAACGAGTAGCACATCCGAACGATTCCCTTCCGCGGCGCACTGGGTCGCGCTTGCTCAAGAACGAGTAGTCGCCAGACAGCAACCAACGCGAGCACGCACAGGCCAATGGAACCGTAACTAAGGGCTTTCGCTGCTAGTGCTGCCATTCGCTGTCTCTCCTTACGCCCAACTATTAAATCTGCTGCAGGCTACCTGTGCAGCATATCCCGTGACCTCTGACACTCCAGT
>CAZKHY010000088.1:0-15324 GCA_964552455.1 uncultured Nitrospira sp. | reverse complement strand
GTTGCTCCATCATCTGCGTGAACTGCCGAAAGAGATAGGCCGAATCATGGGGCCCCGGCGAGGCTTCCGGGTGGTACTGCACCGACAGCACCGGATGGTCGAGCAAGACCATGCCCTCGACCGAGCCGTCGTTCAGGCTGAGATGGCTGATCGCCACCCGCCCGAATTTCGTGTTCAGGGTCTTGCGGGCCTCCTTCCCCTCCCCGAGCTCGGCGCCGGATGAGTCCGGCGCCTGCACCGCGAAGTTGTGATTCTGCGACGTGATCTCCACCTTTCTGGTTCGCAAATCCATCACCGGATGGTTCGCCGCATGGTGGCCGAATTTCAACTTGTAGGTGCGCAGGCCCAGAGCCAGCCCCAGGATTTGGTGGCCCAAGCAGATGCAGAGCATGGGCGCCCAGCCGATCAGCTGCCCGACCGCGTCAACGGCATAGGGAACCCCTTCCGGGTCGCCGGGGCCGTTGGAGAGCAAAACCCCGTCCGGCTTCATGCGCTTCACCGATTCGGCCGGGGTCGAGGCCGGAACCACGGTGACGAGGCAGCCCATATCCACGAGGCGACGCAAGATGTTCTGCTTGACGCCGAAGTCATACGCGACCACGCGGAACGGCTGCGGGCGGCCGGGCCGCTGTTCGCCGTCCGAGTCCGGCCTCCATCGGCCCGACCCCTCCGTCCAGTCATAGGCCTTGCGGCAGGTGACCTCCGCGACCAGGTCATGGCCCAGGATGCCGGGGGCGGTCCGGGCCTTCTCCACCGCGCGCGTGCGGTCCAGATCCAGGTGCGAGATCAGCGCCTGCTGGGAGCCCTGGTCCCGCAGGTGCCTGGTGAGCGCCCGCGTGTCCAGTCCTTCAATTCCCACGACGCGGGATTGCTTGAGGTATTCGTCCAGGGTGTGATCGGCGCGCCAGTTGCTGGCCCGCCGGCTCGATTCCTTGACGATGAAGCCTTCGGCCCAGACGCGCCGCGATTCGGCGTCCTCCCGGCAGACGCCGTAGTTGCCGATGTGGGGGCAAGTCATGGTGACGATCTGGCCTTTGTACGAGGGGTCCGTCAGGATCTCCTGGTAGCCGGTCATGGCCGTGTTGAACACGACCTCGCCGACCGTCTCCCCTTCATGACCCAACGCACGACCTTCGAAGACCGTTCCGTCCGCGAGCGCGAGCAAGGCTTTTTTCATCGATCGTCCTTCACGTGGGGCACCCACCCCTTGGCTTTCACGGCCAGCAGGGCAATCCCCAGGCCGAGGTTCAACAGGTACAAGCCGCGGACCAGCGTATGGGTCCGGAAGAACGCGCCGTAGGCCGCCTTTTTGGCCTCTTCTCCCTGCGCGGCGAAGGCCTGCTCCTGCAGCGCCACCGACCAGGGGCCCAGCCACAGAGTGATCAGGCCCGCGACAAGGATCATGGCGCTGAGGAGGATCAACTCCGGTCGCGCCGCCATGGGATCCGCCGATCCACCGCGCGCTCCCCAGACCCGCCATCCCATGGCGATCACCAGAATGACGATGGCCCCGCCCGTGAGCCTATTATACCCGTCGAAAACCTTCGTCAGGAACCTCCCGCCCGGCTCCATGCCGAAGGAATTAAACACCGCCGGAATCACGGCCCCGATGATGACCACCAGTCCCCCGACCCAGACGGCCAGCGCCGTCAGCTCGAATGTGTGGCAGGCGACCAACCCTTTCCGCGATGGTCCCACGGTCATCGGAGCAGTGCCACGGGCTACGCGCTCTCGTAGACGACCGCGCCCGCCACGATCGTCGTCATCACCCGCCCCTTCACTTTCCAGCCGGCAAAGGGGGTGTTCTTGCCCTTGGACCGGAAACGAGACGGGTCCACTTCCCAGCCGGCTTGCTGGTCCACCACCACGACGTCGGCATCCGCACCCGGTGCGAGGCTGCCCTTGTTCAGGCTGAAAGCTCTGGCCGGCTCGGAGGTCAGCTTGGCCACGGCCGCTTCCAGCGAGAGGGTTCCTTCCTCCACCAACGCCAGCGTGAGCGGCAGGGCCGTTTCCAACCCCACGATCCCGTTCGGCGCCTGGGCGAATTCCTGCTGCTTTTCCTGCGAAGCATGAGGGGCGTGGTCGGTGGCGATGGCCTCGATGGTGCCGTCGCGCAAACCCTCTTTGATGGCTTGCACGTCCTGCCAGGTCCGCAGGGGGGGATTCATCTTGGCCAGCGTGTTGAAGCCGCGCACCGCTTCTTCGGTCAGCGAGAAGTGGTGCGGACAGGCCTCCGCCGTGACCCTGATCCCCCTGGCCTTGGCCTCCCGCACCATCCGGACCGAACCGGCCGTGCTCACGTGCGCGAGGTGGAGCCGGGCCCCGGTCAGCTCCGCGAGCGACAGGTTGCGGGCTACCATCAGGTCTTCCGCCGCGGAAGGAATTCCCTGCAAGCCGAGCTGGGTGGAGACCAGCCCTTCGTTCATGCACCCCCCTTCGGAGAGGTGCAGGTCCTCGCAGTGGTCGATCACCGGCAGGTCGAAGGCGAGGGCGTATTCCATGGCCCGGCGCATCACCAGGCTGTTCATGACCGGCCGCCCATCGTCCGAGATCGCGACGCAGCCGGCCCGGCGCAGGTCCCCGATCTCGGCCAGTTCCTTGCCTTCGGACCCTTTGGTGATGGCCCCGACCGGGAAGACATGGGCGTTGCCGGCCGCGCGGGCCTGGTCGAGGATGAACTCGGTGATGGATTGGTTGTCGTTGACCGGGTTCGTATTGGGCATGCAGCAGACGGACGTGAATCCGCCGGCCACTGCCGAGGCGGTGCCGGTCTGGATGGTCTCCTTGTATTCGAACCCCGGCTCACGCAGATGCACGTGCAGGTCCACGAAGCCGGGCAGAACCAGTTTGCCGGTCGCGTCGATGACGGTCACTTGTGCGGCCCCGCCGCGGGACGGCGCTTGGAGGTGCTTCCCGACCGCCGCAATTTTTCCGTTTTCGATCAGCACGTCGGCCGGGCCGTTCATCCGCCCCGGGTCGATCACGTGCCCGCCTCGAATCAAAATCGCCATGCAAGAACCTCAAGTCGCAAAGTCTCTAAAGTCGGAAAGTCTAAAAGTCGCGAATGGAGGATTGCATCGAGACTCGATAGACTTTCGAGTTTTCCAACGTTTCGATCCATTGTTCAATTTGCTCCCGAGAGGAGATACAAGATGCCCATCCGCACCGCCACCCCGTTCGAGACCTGATCCAGGATCACCGAAGAGAAGCTGTCGGCCACTTCCGGGGAGATTTCCACGCCGCGATTGATGGGACCCGGATGCATCACCAGCGCGCCCGGCTCGGCCAGCTTCAGTCGTTCCGCCGTGAGGCCGTAGAGGCGCGAGTACTCGCGGATGGTCGGGAAGAGGGCGCGTCCCTGCCGTTCCAGCTGCAGGCGGAGCATCATGATCGCCTGCACGCCTTGCAGGGCCTCGTCCAGGTTGTAATGGATCCGCACGCCCAGTTTGTCCAGGCCAATCGGCATCATCGTCGGGGGGCCGACCGCCCGGACCTCCGCCCCCAACTTCGTGAGAGCGTAGATATTCGAGCGGGCCACCCGGCTGTGGGCAATGTCCCCCACGATCGCCACGCGCAGTCCCTTGAAGGCCAGCCCCTTCTCGCGGAGTGTGTAGAGGTCCAGCAGGGCCTGGGTGGGATGTTCGTGCCAGCCGTCCCCGGCGTTGATCACGGAGGACTTCACCCCCGCGGCCAGGGTTTCCGCCGCCCCCGCCGCCTGGTGGCGCAAGACGATGATGTCGGCTTGCATGGCCTCGATGTTGCGCGCCGTGTCCAGGAGCGTTTCCCCCTTGACCACGCTGCTGGAAGAGGGCGAAAAGTTGATGACGTCCGCGCTGAGGCGTTTGGCGGCCAGTTCGAAGGACGTGCGGGTCCTGGTGCTGGGCTCGAAGAAGAAATTCACCACCGTCTTGCCCCGCAGCGCCGGCACTTTCTTGATCTCGCGTCCGGTGACTTCTTTGAAGGAGTCGGCGGTCTCCAGGATCAGCATGATCTCGTCGGGTGAAAGCGAGGCAATGCCGGTCAGGTCTTTGCGTTTGAGGCTCATGGCGCGCCTCCGTTCAGGATGACAACCCGGTCCTCTTCGCCTTCTTCTTCAAGGAAAACTTGAACATTCTCGTCTCTGGATGTGGGGATGTTCTTGCCGATGTAGGTGGCCTTGATCGGGAGCTGCCGGTGTCCCCGGTCCACCAGCACCGCCAGTTGGATCTCGGCCGGCCTGCCCAGATCGATCAGCCCGTCCATGGCGGCCCGGATCGTGCGGCCGGTGAACAGCACGTCGTCCACCAGCACGACTTTCAGGTCCGAAATGTTGAAGGGGATGGAGGTTTTTTTCAGCACCGGCTGGTCTTTCCGGAGCGCCAGGTCATCCCGGTAGAGCGTGATGTCCAACTCCCCGATCGGCACCTGTCCCCGCTCGATCTCCTGAATCCGCTTGGCCAGCCGGTGCGCCAGGTGCACCCCGCCTGTGCGGATTCCGACGAGCGCCATCCCCTGCACGCCCTTGTTCTTCTCTAGAATTTCATGGGCGATGCGGGTGAGGGCCCGCGCCACTTCGTTCGCGTCCATGATCAGTTTTTCGTGCTTCTTGTCGTTGGCAATCATAAGCTCGTTAAACGTGAACCGTTAATCGTGAAACGCGGGAGGTTCTTCGATGTCTTCATTCGGTTGGCGTTCCACAATTCAACGGCTCGCGTCCGCAACCGGGCAAAAAAAACCTTCCCGCCGTTCCACTTGCCTGTGGCGAGAAGGCCCGAGAGATCTGTTGACTGTTGCGACGGCGCAAAATTGCCGCTTCGCATCGACTCGACTCCTTGCCCACCTCACCGGATGGGCGTTAAAGGCAGCCGTATCTTACTGGGTCCCGGAGGGGCTGTCAAGGTCGGGATGGGAAGGTGGGGTGGCGAGAATCGGCCGGCGCGGGGCGGTGCGGTTAGACACCGGTCCTACTGAGCGTACTCCCCTGCCCCAACATTCGCCAGATCGCCAGCCGGTTCGCAAGGCCGCACGACGCCAAGTAGTCGGCATCCACCGACGTCGGAGTTCCCCCCATGGCCGAGGCTTCATCCTGCTCCACCAGCGCGTTGGCGACGTGGACCGCTGCCAGCGGGCTGAAGGGCTGGCTGACGGACCGCATCGGCTCATGGTGGAACGCCACGGCCTCGACGATGTCATTGCTGAGGCCCCAGGTTCCCAGCAAGTAGCCGCCGACCTCCTCGTGGCTTGCGCCGAAGACTTCGCACTCGGCCTCCCACTCGGCGATCCCTCGGTCCAGCATCAGGGCCAGGGCGTCGGTGTAGCGGTCCGGGAGGTTGGTCGAGAGGATCAGGATGCCGATGTCGTGCAGCAGGCCGGCCGTGAAGACGGCGTCGATCAAGTCCTGGGAAGCCTGTTCTTCCTTCGCGATGGCTCTGGCAGAGGTGCCGGTGACCAGCCCGTGGCGCCAGAGGACTTCGAGCGAGAAGAACGGGTGCTGGGATTCGCGGAATTGGGAAAACACCTGCATCGAAAGCACCAGCGGCTTGATCTGGTCCAACCCCAAGAACGCGACGGCCTTCGCAGGGCTGGTAATAAAGGTGCGGAGCCCGAAGAAGGGCGAGTTGACCAATTGCAGAATCTTGGTGGTCATCCCCATGTCTTTCGAGATGATGCGGGCCGTGCTCTCGATCGAGGCGTCCGGCGATCGCAACACCTCCGTGAGTTCGCGGTAGAGGGCCGGCAGGCTTGGCAGGGTCTTGATTTCATCCACCAGCCGGCAGAGGGATTCCTTGGCCAAGAGGGTTGAGAAGAGATTTGTCATCGGTCTTCGTCGGGCGGCTAGGCTATCTCTGGATAGTCGCGCAGTAGCTTTATCGGCAGAAAAAGTCCTGAGCTTAACAGGACCCATCGGTCCGTTCGTGCCTCTCTTGAGGCGTTCGAAACCGCGGGAGAACCGGAGGATCGTTCGTGCGGGCCAATCAACTCTTCACGACCTGAAACACCGTGAGACGCGACTTGACGCGGGCGCGTGGGAGGATCGACCGATGCATCTGGAAGGTCGGCAACTGCTCGACCGGCGCCGCTTCGACGATGCGCAGGCGGGAGGTTTGCAAGAGCGTGGCCGTTGAAGAGAGACCGACGACGAAGGCCAGCCCTCGTGGCTGAAGGGCGGCCGCTACCGCGCCGGTTGCGTCAGCGACGGGTTGCGCCTGGGCCAGTTGCGCGAACGGAAGCCAGAGATAGATGAGATCGTACCGCTGGTCATAAAATGTCTTGCGAAAGCCCTCCTCCGGCCGGAACGCGATCCGTGTCATCCAGTCCAGCTTTTGCGCACGGGCCAACTGGTTCCAGAGCGCTTGCGCGTGCTTCTGCGCCAAGGCGGGGTGTCGATACAAGACCCGGCAGTCCCTGGGGCGATCGAGGAGGATGCAGGCGCTCACGGCCGCGTCAAAATTGTGGATCAACACTCGCTCCGCTCCGGCGAGATGCGCCGCGAGATCGGGACGCTGCTCGACCGCATCCTGCAGGTAGTCGGCCACAAACGGCTGGGTCGGCAGCTCCTCGATCTCGCGCTCGTCCTCCGGGTAGAGAAGCACGGAGGCAAACGCCTGCTCGGCGGCCACCAGGGGGGGGCGGTCTCCGAAGAGGGTTCGCCATCCCTGGCTCTCCCCTCTTTCCGCTGGGCTTACCGCTGGACCCTGGGAGGCAGCGGGGGGCCAATCTTTGAGCCTGCCCCAGCTGGAACTGAGCGGGATCTCGGTCTGCCGTGCCCCGTCGTGCAGCACCAGGTTGCCGCCTGTAATGCCGGCGCTCCGCCCGCAGGGGGCAAGCGTACCGGATGCGGCCGGCACGTAGGAGAGTCCGGTGGAATCATCGGCCAGGGTGACTTTCTGCAGGCGGTCTCCTTTGACCGTGACGCAGAGACTGCGGGCATGGTCAAAATACCGTCGCGGCGGCTCCGGCGCCGGCAGCCAGGTCACTTCGTGGGAGCGGGACTGGTCCATGAAGATGGGAAAGGGATCGGTCTGACCCGGCGCCTGAGGCACAAAGAATCCGCTGAACAGGCGATAGGCCGCTTCGGACGGGTACGTCGGGATGCCTCGGTATCGGAGCGCCAGCGGCTTGGGCTGCCCCTCGTTCTGGTCGTCATAGAGGCCGCGGATCAGTTCGAAGGCGGCCGAGCCGGTGCCCGGCAGCAACGATTGGAAGAGCTCCACGACGGGCAGGAAGTCGATGCGGGCCCAGTGCATCGCCCCCATGCAAGCCATGAACTTGACTTGCCCGGAAGGAGCATCGAAGGTGCCCTCTTCCAGCACGTAGAAGGCATCCTTCTTGTGCCGGATCGTGGCCTGCCCCCGGCGGTCAATGACGAGATCCTCATCTCCGTAAAAAAACCGCACTTCGTCAAAGGGCACCTGCAGGGCTTGCGCGGCCATGCGGCGCAGGTCATCGGCCCGGAGCCGTTCCCAGCCGGGTTTTCGGGAGAGGTCCAGCGTGGTCGAGTTGCTCAGCCCTTCCGGCTTGAGCCCGACCCACTGGCCCCAGTCCAGGCACAAACGCGCTCCGGTCAGCCGTGCGGTCCCGTCGGACCCGGTCGCCCACTCGCACTCGTGCAGCGGGTTGCCCTCCGGGTCCGTCGCCAGAATCCGCCGCCCGTGCGGGCCGTAGAAGACGAGATGTCCGGTCGGCTGCTGAAGCACGCGACCGCCGGCCGCCTGCAGGTCCGTTACGTAGGGACGGTTGGATGAAAAGACAATGCTGCCGGGCTTCGTGAAGGCGGCGTGGTGGGAAGGGATCACGAGCAGGTTATTCGCGGATTTGTCCCGAGCCGTACACGACAAACTTGGAGCAGGTCAGTTCCTCCAGCCCCATCGGACCCCGCGCGTGGATGCGGGTGGTGCTGATGCCGATTTCCGCGCCCAACCCGAACTGGTAGCCGTCGCTCAGCCTCGTGGAGGCATTGACGAGCACGGCGCTGGCGTCCACCTCGCGCAGGAAGCGCTGGCTTCGCACGTAGTCGTTCGTGATGATCGCTTCGGTGTGGCGGGAGCCGTAGCGGGCGATGTGCTCCATCGCCTCGTCCATGTGCTTGACCACCTTGACGGCCAGGATCAGCGCCAGAAACTCCTTGCCGTAGTCCTCTTCGGCGGCCGGTTTGGCTTCCGGGCAGAGCTGGCAGGTCTTGGGACAGCCGCGGACCTCGACGCCGGCCTCGTGCAGTTGTTTGACCAGATCGGGCAGCAGCGCGCGCGCGATGTTCTGGTGCACCAGCAGGGTCTCCATCGCGTTGCAGGTCGAGGGACGCTGGACTTTGGCGTTGACGCAGATCGTCTTGGCCATGGCCGGGTCCGCATCCACGTCCACGTAGGTGTGGCAGACGCCCTTGTCGTGCTTGATGACGGGGATGCGTGATTCCTCCGTGACGGTCTTCATCAGCGATTCGCCGCCGCGCGGGATGATCAAGTCGATGGACTGGTCTTGCTTGAGCAGTTCCAGGGCCACCTCCCGGTCCGTCCGGTCCACGAACGAAATGGCGCCGGCCGGCACCCCGGCCTTCTCCGCCGCCTCGGACAGAACGGCGGCGATGGCCGTATTGGAGTGGATGGCTTCGGAGCCCCCGCGCAGGATGCAGACGTTGCCCGATTTGAGGCAGAGGGCGGCCGAATCGGCGGTGACGTTCGGGCGGGACTCGTAGATGATGCCGATCACGCCGATGGGCACCCGCACACGGCCCACCAGCATGCCGTTGGGGCGCCGCCACAGCTTGGTCGTTTCTCCGACCGGATCCGGCAACGCGGCGATCTCCCGGATGCCCTTGGCCATCTCGGCGATGCGTTCCGGCGTCAGGCGAAGCCGGTCCAGAAAGGCCTTCCGGTCCTCCCCTTTCTCCGCAGCCTCCAGGTCTTTCTCGTTCGCGGCCAGGATTTCCTCGGCCTTGGCTTCGAGTCCTTCGGCCATGGCCAGCAACGCCTGGTTCTTCACGGTGGTCGACAAGGTCGCGAGACGCCCGGCCGCGCCCCTCGCTTTTCGGGCCAGTTCTTCGACGTAGTCCTTCGTCGACTTGGGAGGAATCTCGCTGGCCGTCGTTTCCGTCGTTGAAACCGGTGTTTCCATTGATCCCCTACTGTTTGCGGGCCCTCATCCGCCGTTCTTAGAACGAGCGCCGTGAAGTGAGAATACTCTGCAGCAGATGTGATTTCAATCCCCCTTCCCCATTTTGGAGAGGCGTCTAGGCCGTTCTTGACCGTGCGCGTCCAACGAGCACCGCCGGATATTTACCACTCGAATCTATTTTTGCGTGCGCGTTGCGCGAGCACGAAGGGCGGGCTAGGCACCTCCCCTCGCCGCACCTTGACAGGGTCGAAGCCTGCTTGTTATGGTGTCGCCCGTGCCGAGGTAGCTCAGTTGGCAGAGCACAGCCCTGAAAAGGCTGGTGTCGACAGTTCAATTCTGTCCCTCGGCACCATACCGCACTTCGTGTGATCCGCCGCGTTCGATCAACTCGCGGCGGAGTGGTACTTTGCCTCCAGTAAGCTTAGATTCTTCATCCCAACTTTCGATTGACCGTCGGCTCTTCAAGGTTTGTAACAATTGACGCCGACGGAGAAACCCCTCCAGCAATCTTAGTTTGTTTTGCCCCACGTTTCGCTCGAACCGCTCACGGTCGCTCCTTTGCAGCCTTCTGTTTTAACTTCTTTAACTCCTTTTCAAATTCCTTGTCAAAGTCAAACCCCTCTGGCGTCTTAAATATGTCCCACTCCAACAGCATCTTTCTTTTTAGGGTGGTCTCCATGAAAAAACACCCCAGTTCATCTCCTAGATGACATGCTTTCTGATAGTCAATAATAGCCTTGTCATACTGCTTCTTTTGATCATAGGCGACTCCACGACCGACATAAGCTTTGGCATACTGCGAGTCCAAGGCGATTGCCTTGTTGTAGTCCTCTACTGCTCTGTCATATTGGTCTTTATCTGCATAGACAAAGCCGCGACCATAATAAGCTTTGACGTAATTCGGGTCTAAGGCAATTACCTTTGTGTATGCCTCTATTGCTGCATCATCTTCTTGGTTGAGCCAGTGATGATCTCCTTTCTCAAACCACTCATCGGCCTGAAACACCCTTTCCTCATTTGTAATCCTTGCCTCTACCTGTTTCTTTTCCTTTTCGCTTTTTGCCTGTGCCAGCTGTTTCTTTAATTCTTCAATCTCCTTCTGGCTTTTATCGTAAGCTTCCTGCGCTTTCTTGTAATCTTCTGCGACTGATTTTACTTTTACCCTCTTTGCCATTTCTTCCATCTTGCCAGGATTAACCATTGCCTTGATCTTCACATAGAAGGTAAAGCCGTCTCCTACAATGGTTCTCTTCTTGGCAAGTATCGTAACCTCCATCAAACCTGAGGCAAGAACCTGTATCTCATCTTCAGTCAATTGAAGGTTTTTGACTTTTGAGTGGCTCTCCACATAAGTCCCTGCCTGTTCAACAGCAACTCTCTTTGCCTGCAGTAATGCCCTGCCCTCTGCAACATTCGGTGTCTCCCCGTCGCCCATATTGTATGTGCCTTCAGCAATAATCTCCTTAGTCCCTGAGAGACTGACAGACGGTAAAAACAAAAGCACGGTAATAACTAGAAGGAAATGTCTCATACAGTCTCGTCTTGAACGTCGAATGATCAATGTTGCCTGGCCCTTGCCGTTACTTTCTCAAAATAAGCCCAAAACCAGACGGTCAAATACATTTGTGTTTGAGCCCGCAAAATGATGCGCCGAAACCCCTAAAAGATCAAACTGGATCACGACTACTTACCCGGGGCCGCGCCCCCGGTCCCCCAGGCCGGGTCGGGTCGTACGATCGACAGTTCGATGTTGTTCTCTCCCTGAAGATAGTTGGCAGCCCGCCGCTGATGTGAATGGCTAATGGCCGGTCCGCTTTTCACTTCCGACGTTTCACGCTTCACGGTTTACGTTTGACGTCCTCGCGGGGAAGTCCGCTGAGGTAAAACATGGCGATCGCGGCCGAGGCTCCCAGGTTCAGCGACTCGACGGCGGGACCGACCGGGATGTGGAACCGGAGGGAGGCCCGCTTCAACGTCGTGTCCGAAAGCCCGCGACTCTCGTTGCCCAGGGCGAGGATCGCGCGGGCCGGGAGGCTCGTGATGTCTCGCAGGGCTCTGGTGCCTCTTCCAGGCGGCTCCGCCGCCAGCAACGAACAGCGCTGCCGGTCGAACAGGCCGACATCCGTGACGTAAAAGACCGGCAACGCGAGGATGCCGCCCGCCGTGGCACGCACGACTTTGGGATTGAATACGTCCACCGAGTCGGACGAGAGCCACAAGGCGTCCAGGCCGAACCCGGCGGCGGTCCTGATGATCGTCCCGACGTTCGCCGGGTCCTGGAGGCAATCCCCGTAGAGCCCGAACATGTTCGGTCGCTGGAAAACCGCTTCCTGATCCCACGAGGGATGCCGAACCAGCGCGAGGATTCCCGGAGACGTGCGGACTCCCGACAGCCGCTCAAAGACCGCATCGCGGCAAAGATACGCCGGAGTCCGGCCCCGCTCCAGGCGTTCCCGTTCACGCTGATCCTGTTTCTTGAGCCAGGTTTCCGTGACCACGACCGCCTGGAGCGCGGCGGCGTTCGCGTCGAGCAGTTCCTGGACCGGCTTTGCCCCTTCGAGCACAAAGGTCCGTTCTCTGTCGCGCGTGCGCTTGTCCGTGAGCAGGTCGCGGATGAGCCGGACCTTGGCGGCTGACGGGGTGACGAAGGGGGGCACGGGATCTCCTCTCGGCTGGCTCACCCATAGCGGGATACGGGCTTCCTGTCAAGGGACCATGATCCAGGCGGAAGTGACCGGCGGCGACGAGGGGCTTTGGCGGCTGCGCTTTGATATTTTCATGGTTCCATGCTACTGTTGCTTACTTATAATTGAGGGCCGGTTGGCTGCCTCATGACCGGACGGACATTCTGCAAGAGGGAGGAGGACCATGGTGCGATCGCCCAAACCTGCTGATGAGAAATGCGTGACGCAATCCACGAGGGGCGGCAGGCGCTCGGGAGCGGTGACGGGCCTGGTCCTGATGGGGGTCGTGCTCGGCGGGTGCGTCGTGGCCGAGAGCAAGTACAAGGCTGCGGTGGCTGAGTCCGAAGAAGTCAAGGCGGAACTGGAGCGAACGCAGACCCAAACGAACGCCTTGGAGCAGCAGACGAAGTCGATCAAGGATCAGATGGACAAGCTGACCGCCGAGTCGGCCGCAGCCTCGGCGGAACTCCAGCGTCTTCAGGGAAGCCGCGATGCGGAGCGGGAGAGCATGGAAGAGGAGGTCCGGAAGCTGGAGCAGGAAACGGCGAAGCTCACCGCCCAGCAGCGCGCGCTCCGACATGAGCATGCGGCGGTGGAAAAGGAAAACACAAGCCTCAAGGCGACGGTGGCCCGGTACCAGAAGGAACTGAAGGACCGTGGGCAGCCGGCCGGTGCGCCAGCGGCCAAGGTGAGCCCTCCTCCCGCCGGCTTGGGGATGATGGCTGCCAAGTCCCAAGAGGCGCAGGCCGGTCCTCTGACCACGGCCAAGGCGCCCTCCACGGGCGAGGGAGCGACGGCCGCCGGTCCCGCCGCCAAGCCGAAAGAGCCAGCGGCTTCCCAACCGGCTAAGGAGTCCCCCCCGGCAGAGGAACCCACGGGATTCCTGGCCCTCCTGAAAAAGTGGCTGTCCAGCATCTGGCATTTGTTCTTTTAGTCTTGCTGCGACCGGCTGAGGTGGGCGGCCCACCGGGCTTGCGCTCTCCTCGATCTGGCGACTCGCGGGCCTCGTTACCTGTGCACGGTTGCGCCGATCCCATCGATTGAGTATCATCCCGGCTCATGGCCATCGGCTCCACGATCCAGGCCTGGCGCCTCTCCCGACAGCAATCCGTCTCCTCGTTGGCCGCGGAGGCCGGGCTTCCGGCTGAGTCCCTCGAGGCGATCGAATGCGGTGATCTGGACCCGACCGCGTCGACGCTGGAAGCGCTCGCCCGGGCGATGGGGATTCCCCCCTCCTGGCTCTACGGAGACCCCAGGCACCTGACCCTCCTGACGACTGATTCGGACGGAGAGGAGGTCCTGCCGCCGGCCAAAGATTCCGTTGATCCGGTGATCGAACAGGTGCTGCGCGGCTCGCGGCGGGAGCGAGAACTGTACGTCCTGCTCACGATCCTCCTTCAAGGCGGCGAACCGAAACTGCTTCGGGCCGCCGAAGCCAGTCTCCGCAGTCTCGTGAAACAGTCCCGGCGGGCGACCATCCCCTGGCAATCCCGGTCGCCCGGACATTTCGAGCCTCCCTCCGACTGACACGCAATTCGTCATCCGCCGCGCGTCATTCGCTTTTGGATGGTTCCATCCAGCGAGACGCGGTAGAGCCCCGCGGCCGCGGCTGCCAAGGCGAGCAATCCAGGCCAGGCGCCCCAAGGGGGAACATCGAAAACCTTGAAGGGGTCCGCGCTCAATCCTGGCCAGAGGCTGCTCAAGGCGATGGGGAGCGCCAGCACGATGCCCATCAGGGCCTCGCCGGTCACCAACCCGGCGGCAAAGAGGAGCCCGCGGCTGGCCGCGGGAGCATCAAGACGGCCTGACGCCGGCTCGGTTCGCTTCACCAGTTCGGCCACGAGCCCGCCGGCGAGAATGGCGGCGGACAGTTTCAAGGGCAGGTAGATTCCCAGCGCCACAGCCAGCACCGGCAGGCGGACGGACGAGCCTGCGAGCGCCTGCCGCCGGTCCAGCAGGATCACGCCGATCCCGATACCAGCACCGAGCCAGACCAGCGGCCAGGGCAAGCCGTTTCCGAACAAGCCCCGCGCCAAGCTGGCCATCAACGTCGCCTGGGGGGCGCTCAAGGGATGCGCGTGGTCCGCCGTCGCCTCCCCGATTCCGTACTTGGCTTGCAGCAGGGCCAGGACCGGCACGATCACCGCCGCAGCCGACGCCACGCCCACGACCTGCATCACCTGTTGTTTCCACGGCGTGGCGCCGACCAGATGGCCGGTCTTGAGGTCTTGCAAATTGTCGCCCCCCATCGCCGCCGCGCAGCAGACCACGGCGCCGATCAGGAGGGCCGCGGCCGGCCCGGCCTGGTTCCCCTGTCCCATCACCAGCACCAGCAGCAGCGACGCCAGCATGATCGTTGCGATCGTGACCCCGGACACGGGGTTGCTCGAGCTGCCGACCAGGCCGGCCATATAGGCCGCCACCGAGGAGAAGAGGAACGCTGCGACCACCATGATCAGCGTCATCCCCAGCGCCACCAGGTTGTCCCCAACCACGCCCCGATAGATCATCGCCATGGGGACCAGGGAGAGGATCAGCAGCCCGATGATCCAGGGCAGCGACGCATCCTGTTCGGTTCGTGGAATTGTGCCGCGCCCGCCTTGCGCGGGAGCGCGCCCCCTTTCCCGGTAGAGTTCCAGCAATCGCCGGAGGCTCTCCGCCACCGGCGCGCGAAGCTGGACCAAGGTCCACAAGCCTCCGACCAGCATCGCGCCGATTCCGACATAGCGGATGCGGGTGCTCCAGATGGCTTTGGCTGCTGCGATGCCGGTTGTCCCCTCGGGCAAGCCGGCCAGCGCTCCGTAGGCCGGCAGCAAGATCATCCAGCCGAGCGCCCCGCCCAGAAACACCACCAGGGCTGTCCTCACCCCGATGATGAACCCCACGGCCAGCAGCGCCGGGGACAGGTTCATGCCCAGGTAGAAGACCGACCGGCCAACCTGGGTCGCCCCTTCCAGGGCTTCGACCCAGAGTCGCAAGCCGCTTTCGCCCAGCTTGACGGCTCCACCCAGAAGCGCCGCCGTGAGCAACGTCCGGAAGCCGGCGGCTCCGGCCGCCGCACCGGGCCCGTCGGGTTCGACGGCCGCGCCGGTCGGCGATCCGACCTTCAAGACCTCCGCCGTCGCCACCCCTTCCGGAAAACGGAGGCGGGCTCCGACGATCAGCGCACGCCGCAGCGGGATCGTGAACAGGACCCCGAGCAGGCCGCCCACCAAGGCGATGGCCGCCGTCTGCCAGTAATCGAACGAGGTCCAATAGCCGACCAGCAGCAGGGCCGGGATCGTGAAGATCACGCCCGCCGCCAGGGCCTCGCCCGAGGAGGCGGCGGTCTGCACGATGTTGTTTTCCAGAATGTTGGACTGCCGGAACAGGCGGAGGATGGCCATGGAGGTCACGGCGGCCGGGATCGACGCAGAGACGGTCCTGCCGGCAAAGAGCCCGAGGTAGGCATTGGCGCCGGCCGGCACCGCGGACAGGATACCGGCGAGCACCGTCCCCTTGCAGGTCACTTCCGGAAGAGCCCGGGTGAGCGGAACAGAGGGCGGCGGGG
>CAZKHY010000087.1:3581-15350 GCA_964552455.1 uncultured Nitrospira sp. | reverse complement strand
CCCAACGGCATGGAGGTGAGGCGGGTGCGGGTGCCGCTGGGAGTGCTCGGGATCATTTCGGACCTCGGTCCCAAACACACGACCGAAGCGGTGGGGCTCTGCCTCAAGTCCGGCAACGTGTCCGTGGTCCGCGCAAGCGCGGACTGGGCCAAGTCGAACCCCCTCATCGGGACGATCCTGTGCGAGGCGGCCGAATCGTCGGGTGTCCCGGCTGGCGCTGTCAGTTTTGTTGAACGGACCGAAAAAGAAGTGGCGCTGGAACTGCTGCGCCAGACCAAGTACCTGGACGCGATCATTCCCCGCGGCGGAGCCGGGCTGCGGAAGACGGTCATGGAACAGACCAAGCTGCCCATCCTGTGCCATGATGCCGGCCTCAGCTATGTCTACGTGGATGCGGAGGCGGACCTGCCGCTGGCCCAGAACGTCGTGGTGAACTCCAAGGTGCAGCAGCCCTCCGCCTCGAACGCGGCCGATACCCTCCTGGTGCACCAGGCCACCGCGCGGCCTCTCCTGGGGGCCTTGGTCCGCCGGTTGCTCGACGAGTTCAAGGTGGATGTCCTGGGCTGTCCCAGGACCCTGGCGCTCACCGGCTCCCATTCCTTTACCGGCTACAAGAACGTCAAGGAGGCCACGGAGGGGGACTGGGAGAAGCAATTCCTGTCTCGGACCCTGGCCGTCAAGGTCGTCAAGGATCTGGATGAGGCCTTGGCCCATATCGCACGGTACGGTCCCGTCCACACGGCGACGATCGTGACGAAGGACTATACGAGCACGATGCGGTTCACGCGCGAGGTGGATGCGAGCGTGGTCCTGGTGAACGCCTCCACGCGAATGCACGACGGGAACGAGTTCGGCCTGGGCGGGGAGGTCGGCACGAATACCCTGCGGGTCCATGCAAGGGGTCCCATTTCGCTGGAGGCCTTGACCTGTCAGAAGTATGTCGTCTTGGGGTCCGGCCAGCTCCGTCAGCCGCACCCAGTCCCGGTCACGTATGAAGACGCCATCATGCTAAAAAGGCCCTCTTAGGAAGCTGTCAGCGATCAGCAATCAGCTTTCAGCAAAATGACCACGACGGCAGGCCTCACCATATTTCAGAAGCTGATGGCTGACGGCTGATAGCTCCTCTGCCGCGCATGTCTTTCCCACCGCCTGACAAAGACTTCTCGGTTGATCTGGCTGAACATTTGAAGTGGTGGGGGCTTCGGCGCTTCGAGTCGGACGAAGCCTATTTCCAATGGCAGAGCCAGGCCCTCAGCCGCGGCGACCTCGTCGAGCTGAGCCGTCTGGCCGAACAGAAGCGGGGCGATGCCTCGGCTGAGATTGCCTTTTACGACCTGACGTCCCGTCAGCGCATCCTGCCTGTTCTCTACAGCCAGCGGTACGACTTCTATCTGGCCGTCGGAGCTGCTGTGGCGGAGCATCTCGCTTCGTTCCAGGCGGCGAGATCAACAGCCGATCCGCACGCGTCGGTCCTTGATTTCGGCTGCGGGATCGGGGTGTTGACCACCTTCTATGCCAGGCAATTCCCACGCCTTTCTTTTGTGGGGATCGACCGGTCTGAAGCTTCCCTGACGGCTGCGCGGGAGAGGGCGGGGTTGCTGAAGCTCGCCAATGTCCGCTTCGAATGTTGCGATGTGCCACGGGGAGCGATCCATGGCTCCTACGGCCTGATCCTCTCCACCCATGCGCTCCTGCAAGCGGAGCAGGACCCGGGCCTTCCGAGCCGGGATTGGCGGACCTTCGACCGCGGCCGTGATCCCGGCGCCCAGGCAGCGTTTGAAGCCAGAACAGGGCTAGGCGCCAGACTGGATCGTCTCTGCACAGCCCTGGTCCCTTGCGGCCGGCTGGTGCTGTTTGAAAAGACCAGGCAACTGGCCCGCCGCGTGCCTTTTCAACGGGCTCTGGCAGATCGAGGGCTGAGGCTCTGTGAGCCGCCGGTGCCGCTCCGCTATCAGGTGGTCGAGGAGGTGTCGGATGATGGGCCCCTCTACGTGCTGAGACGCAACGATGACCCAGCCCTCTTTTGTAAGGAGGGGGAAGGGGAGGTGGACGACAAGGTTGGGACGACGTGGAATGAACAGCCGGAGCTGATCGAGGAATGTTCCGGCTCGGCGATTGAGCTTCTTCGAGATCGGCTGTTGCAGCGAAATTCCGCCAGCGTGGATCATCCGGACAATGATCCGCTCTACGAAAGCCACTCCGCTTCCGCGCAGTCGGTCTGGAGCAATCTGCCACGGCGGTCGGTTCTGCGGGAAAAGACTTGGAATGAAACCACCGGATATCAGGTACACGTCGAGCTGGGAACCACTGCGGAGTTTGTCTATCTGTACCAAGCCACGAATTTCGACCAGCGGCAACTGGTGGTCATGGAACAGGCGAAGGCTGGTCTGTTGGAGGACTATTATCGCGAGCTTGTCGGGGGGGGGAGGCGCAAACCGCGAATTCTTGAGGCTGAAAGGGGCCGGCTCGGAGGCTCCCAAGTGTCGGGCCGATAAGGCTTGACCAGCCTTGTCCAGGGGCAATAGAATGGCCCATCATCCGCGTAAAGGGGCCTGTTGCTTATGAGAATCGAATATTCCAAGGGGGAACAAGCGACCCCCGAACTCATACAGCTCCATCGGCGGACGTCGGAGGCCGCCGGTGGGCGGAAATCGAAGGTCATGCTGATCTTCCCGCCGGACTGGTATCCCTCCGAGCCCTACCTGAGCCTTCCGACCCTGACCTCTGTCCTGCGGGCCGCCGGCCACCACGTGGTCCAGAAAGACGTCAATCTGGAAATGTACGACTGGTACTTCAGCGGGGACTTCCTCCGGCTGGTGCTCAGGCGGGTTCCGCAGCAACTGGATCGCCTGCGCAAGCTCTCGAAAAAGCGGGATCTGGAGGAATGGGAAACGGACCTCCAACTGGCCCTCTGCGACTTGACGCGGGAGCGGATCGCCGAATTGACCGACAAGGCGGAGAAGGCCAAGAGGATCGTCAGGAGCGAGGAGTTCTACGAGGCGGACAAGCTGGAATGGGCGATCAATGCATTTCGCGAGGTCACCGCGGCGATCTCGCTGGTCTACGCCCCGGCCCGCATCTGCATGCCGCCCATGGAGACCGACCTGTCCTACAAGGTCTTTGTCTCCTCGGAGTTATTGGATGCGGCGCAGGACCGGCAGGTCAACGTTTACCGGGACGTGTTCGAGCGGATCCTGAAGCCGGCCATCGAGGCGGAGCGGCCCGACGTCATCGGCATCTCGATCGTGCTCCAACAGCAGCTCTTTTCCACTATCACCTTCTGCGCCCTGATCAAGGAGCATTTTCCCACCATTCACGTGACCCTCGGCGGGAACACGGTCACCCGCCTGCGCGACGTGCTGCCGCAGAAGAAGGATCTGTTCGCCCTCTTCGACAGCGCGGTCGTCTATGAAGGCGAAACCGCGTTCCTCCAACTGGTCGAGGCGGTCGTGGCCGGCCGGGACCTGTCCGGCGTCCCCAACGTGATCTACCGGGATGCCTCCGGCGTCCATACGTCCACGCTCACCTATGCGGAGAACATGGCGTCGTTGCCTCCCCCCGACTTCGAGGGCCTGCCGCTGGAAAAATATTTCGTTCCGGACCGGATCCTGCCCTACCTGGCCACAAGGGGCTGCTACTGGGGTCGCTGCGAGTTCTGCGACCACGGCGAGGGATACGCGGCCGGATACCGCACCAAGAAGATCGATCAGATCATCGAGGAGATCAGGGGGCTCAAAACCAAGTTCCAGACCAAACACTTCCACTTTACGGATGAGTCCTATCCGCCGGCCTTGTTCCGGAAGCTGACGGGCAAGCTGGTCGAGAGCAAGCTGGACATCATCTGGACGACCCACATGCGCTTCGAGAAAAGCCTGCTGGAGGAGGGGGTTTGGAAGGACGCCGCCGCCTCCGGCTGCAAGTACCTGCACTTCGGCTTCGAGTCGGGCAACGAGCGGGTGCTCAGGCTCATGGACAAGGCGACCACCAGGGACGTGATCCGCCGGAGCCTGGAGCTCTCGGCCAAGGCCGGCATCTGGAACCACGCGATGGGCTTCTTCGGCTTTCCGGGCGAGACCCGGGAAGAGGCCCTCTCGTCCATCCGGTTCCTGGAAGAGAACAAGGACCTGGTCCATTCGATCGGCTTCGGGACCTTTGACCTGAGCCGGCACACGCCGGTGGCGAAGAACCCCGAGAAGTTCGGGGTGACCGCCTACGTGAACCCGGAATGGGACCTGGCCTTGGACTATTACTACACGGTGCGGGAGGGGCTCAGCGTCGAGGAAGCGGAGCGGGTGTTCGAGGAGTTCGAGCGGAATCACTATTCCGGCTGGGACCTGCGGATTTTCATCCGCGAATACATCTTCCTCTACGTGGCCCGGTTCGGAACGAACCGGCTGCCGATGCTGCAATTCAGGCTGCCTGAGGTCGGAGTGGGCGGGGTGAGCCCCGTGGCCGGAAAAGTCTGCTAGTTGACACGGGCAAAGGCCGCGTCTCGGCGCGGCCGGGGTCGGGCGGGTGTGATTGGCAAAGGCCGCGTCTCGGCGCGGCCGGGGTCGGGTGGGTGAGAAAGGACTGGGCGTGGCTGATCTGATCACGATAGACGGGCTGGGACGGAACCGGCAGGGCGGGTCTGCTCAAACAGGACGCAAGCTCAAGACCATGCTCCTGTTCCCGCCCGAGTGGGTTCCGACGGCTCCCTATCTGGCGCTGCCCAGCCTGACCGCCGTCCTGCGGCAGCAGGGCCACGAGGTCGTCCAGAAGGACGTGAACATCGAGATGTACGACCTCTTCTTCAGCGATGCCTTCCTGATTTGGGCCAAGGCGCGGATGGCCATGCAGTTCCGGGCCCTGGAGGAGAAGGAACGGATCGGCTGGCTGACCGAGCAGGAAGCGGACCAGAAAGCCTGCCTGGCAGCCAAGCTCGACCTTGACCTCTTCGGTCTGATCGAGCGGGCCGAGTCCGCCAAGCGCACGGTCCGCGGCGAGGATTTCTACCATGCGGACAAGCTGGAGGGGGCGCTCAACACCTTCCGCGAGGTGATGCAGTACATCTCGGCCGCCTATTATCCCGCCTCGATCGTGTTCTATCCGATGGAGAGCAACCTGGGCTACCGCCCCGGCGTGTCGCACGAGGTCTTCGCCTGTCTGGACGACGACCAGGTCAACGTCTACCGGGACGTCTGCCGGCAACTGGTGCTGCCGGCCGTGAGCAAGGAAGCGCCCGATGTGGTCGGGGTCTCGATCGGCACCCAGATGCAGCTCCTGGCGGGGTTGACCTTCTGCAAGATGGTCAAGGAGGCGTTTCCGCACATCCACGTCACGATCGGCGGCAACGTGGTCACGCGACTCCAGGAAGAGTTGCCGGGCCACGAGCAATTCTTCACCTCGGTCTTTGATTCCGCCATCATGTACGAGGGGGAGCATGCGCTCCTGTGGCTCCTGGAGGCCTTGAACGGCGAGCGGGCGATGGCCTCGGTTCCCAACCTGATCTACCGCGACGAGGCGGGCATCCACGTCAACAAGGAGATCTACACCGAGAAGACCCAGGCGCTGCCCCTGCCGGACTTCGACGGCATGCCCCTGGACCGCTACTTCTCGCCGGTGCGCATCCTGCCGTATCTGGCCACGCGGGGTTGTTACTGGGGCCGCTGCACGTTCTGCGACCACGGGCAGGGTTACTTCGACCAGTACCGGGGCATGCCGGCTCACGACGTCGTCCGCCAGGTCAAGGCGCTGAAGGACAAGTATCACGCCACGCATTTTCTTTTCGCGGATGAGTCTTACCCGCCGGCCCTGTTCAAGAAAGTGTCGCAGTTGCTCGTCGATCAGAAGGTCGGCATCAAGTGGACCACGCTGATCCGGTTCGAGGAGTCGCTGCGGGAACAGGACATGAAGCTCGCCGCGCAGGCCGGGTGCTGCACCCTCTATTACGGGATGGAATCCGCGAACGAGCGGGTGCTCGGCCTCATGGACAAGCACGTCAAAAAATCCGTCATCGCGCGCAACCTCAAGGAGGCCGCCGCGGCCGGCATCTGGAACCACGTCATGGCCTTTTACGGGTTCCCCGGCGAGACCGGGGAGGAGGCGGAGGAGACCAGGAGATTCATCCTGGACAATCAGCCCTCCATCCATTCGGTCGAGCTCTTTTACTTCGTGGCCTACCGGCACACGCCGATGGTGCGGAGCCCGGAGAAGTTCGGGATCACGATCCACAAGCAGGAGGAGTACGATCTCCCGCTGGACTATTACTACACGTTGAACGAGCCGGTCGGTCTGACCTGCCTGGACGCCATGCAGCTCTGCGAGGAGTTCTACCAGAACGACTTCGAGCCCTGGGCCGTGCGGGTGAACGCGCGCGAGCACGTCTTCCTCTACATTTCCAAGTACGGGACGAACCGGCTGCCGCAGATTTACGCCAAGCGGAAGGAAGGGGAGGCCGCTGCAACCGGCGTAGCCGGGTTGGTGACCTGGCCGATGGCGCGCGGAGAAGCGGAGGCGGGGAAGGAAGGGGAGCCGACCCTGACCCGCGTGGTCAGCCACGCGGTCTCGTAGGACGTGCCTCGTTAAGCGTGAAGCGTATCTCGTCTGACCATCATGAATAACGCTTCACGAACGACGCTCCACGAGATACGATGCTTTCATGATTGCTCACGTAATGCCAGCCGGGCGACGAGCAGGTCGTAGGCAGCCTGAATCTCCTTGGTCATGGCCTCGCCCTTCTTGTACATCTGCATGTACTTCCGCGGGTTGTTCGTGAGGTTGGCGTAGCGGTGCGGATGCCAGGTCGCCAGCAGCTCGCGGCGCCTCTCCTCCAGTTGTTCCCTGGTGAGCGGCTCCGTTAAGCCGAAGAGAAGCAGCGCCTGGTCAAGGTCTTCTTGTTCCATGCCGGTCCCACGGTCCATCGATGCTCTTCGAACAAGTCTGGCAAACGAGTTTGGCGCCTGTCAATTCCTTGTTGGTTCAAGTCTCGGGCGGCGCCGGGCACCGGAGCGGAGTCGTCATTCATGAGTAGTCCGTTGCCCGTCCTGCAGCCAACCAAACTGTTCAGGGGGAAGGACTATCGAGACGTGCTCCGCCAGGAGCTGGATGCGGGCAAGATTCCCATCAGTCTGGGCAAGAGCTGTCCGGTCCAGTGCGAATTCTGCTATGAGACGGACCATTCGTATCGTGAAACCCTCGAACCGCCCAAGACGACCCAGGAAGACTGGGAATTCATCCTGGAGTACATCAACAAGAAGCCGACCGATCCCAAGCAGTTCTGGTGCCTCGGCGGCAACGAATACATGGAATGGACCGATCTGTTCCTGCATCCCAAGGCGATGGAGTGGGTGGAGGATTTCCTCAAGTATACGGACAAGAACCTCACGTTCTTCACGGTCGGGTTCGTGCACGTTCCCAAGGTGCACCAGTTGGCGGCGCAGTATCCCGGGCGGATCAACTTCGAACTGTCGGTGATCACGCTCGGGGAGTACCGGCAGCGGCTCATGCCCCACGCCCCCTCGGTCAAGCACCTCCTCAAAGTGCTGGACGGCCCGGCGGTCTCCTCGGCCAACTTTTACACCTTCGACGAGCTGACCATGTCGAAGGATGCCGTCGAGATTTCGCGGATCAACCAGAAATGCGTGCTCTGGATGGGCTGCCTCACGCCCGTGAAGGGCTTGAAGAAGGAGACGGCCGACCTGATGCTGCGGGGCCGCCGGTTCCTCCCGCAGGAAGCGAAGCGCATCTACGACGCCGGGCTCCCGAACATGACCACGATCCATACGGAGGCCTACATCACGGCTTTCCTGAACCGCAAGCGCATCGTGAGCCTGTTCGACTCGCTGGAGCTGGACAAGAAGGACGCCGTGGTGGTGGCGCGCAGCGTTCACAGGATCCTGACCATGTACCGCAAGGGCCGTGCGAAGTTCTTGTACGTGCCGAACAACACCCTGGGCGGGGATTCGGACTGCACGGTCCTTCTGACCTTCGACGACATCGCCCGCCGTTTGGCCGGCGAGAAGGTGGTGCACATCCCCCGGTGCGTGATGCAGTCGGGACGAGGCCCCGACCGGGACATCGCGGGCGTGACCCTGGAGGAATTCATGCGGAAGACCAAGGTCAGGGTCAAGATCCTGTACAAGATCGACACGGGGTTTGCCAACCGGCAGCTCTATCGGAACGGATTTCTCAAGAATTACGTCGAGGACTACCTGGGGCATCCGCTGGTGCAAACCTACGAGTCGCTGCCGTTGCCTGCCTGACGGCCCCCGTCGTGCTTCCGTGAAGACCCGCCGAGGGGTGAGGCGTAAGGAGCGTGAGGCGGCACGGAGACACGGCGACGGAGAAGCAGGCGACGAGGAGAAGGGGTAATACGGAGAGCGCCGCGTCTCCCACTCGCCCTGTCCCCGCGTCGAGTTCGAGCCCCGCGTCACTTCCGATCGCGGTTCACGCTTCACGGCCCCGCGTTGACAAAGGGTGCGGGCTGCCCTACAGTACAACTACCAGTCATGAGTCCAGAACGCCGCACCCTCAAGTTCTACCAGGCCGATGTGTTCACGTCGGTGCCCTTCGGCGGCAATCCGGTCGCCGTGGTGCCGGATGCGGGCGGCCTGAGCGACCAGGAGCTTCAGCAGATCGCCCGGGAGATGAACCTCTCGGAGACCGTCTTCGTCTTTCCTCCGAGTGACCCAGCCGCCTCGATCAAGGTGCGTATTTTCACGCCGATGCAGGAGATCCCCTTCGCCGGGCACCCGGTCCTCGGCACCTTCTTTGTCCTGGCGAAGCTGGGGCGGTTCGCGCTCAGAGAGCCGGTGACCCGCCTGCTGCACGAATGCAACATCGGCCTGTTCCCGGTCGAATTGCACGTCCGCAAGCGGGAGGTGCATCGGGTGATCATGTCGCAACCCAAGCCGCAGTTCCTGGGCACCGTGGAGCCGGTCAAGGATCTGTTCGAGGTGGCGAACGCGCTGGGCCTGTCCAAGGGCCTGATCACCGGGACCAAGTTTCCGGTCGAGGTGGTGTCCACCGGTCTGCCGGTGATGGTCGTGCCGGTGCGGACGCTCACGGCCGTACGGTCGATCGTGCCCAACGTCACGGCGATCAACGAGCTCTGCGCCCGGTACGGCGCCAACGGGATCATGGTCTTCACCACGATGACGGTGGAGGACCTGTCCACCGTGCACACGCGGATGTTCGCCCCGCCGATCGGGATCATGGAAGATCCGGCCACCGGCAGCGCGAGCGGCGCCCTGGGGGCCTACCTGGTTCAGAACGGGGTCGTGGCGGTGGGGCCCACGACGGAGATCATCGCGGAGCAGGGCTACGAAGTGGAGCGGCCCTCGCGTATCGTGATCCAGGTGGAGTCGGATGACGATGCGATCCAGGAAGTCAAGGTCGGAGGGCAGGCGGTCATGATCCTGGAAGGGACGCTCACGTTTTGACGAGGGGAAGCGGGGAGTGTGTCGCCGTGCTCCCTTGGCGTAGTAGTTCAGCCGAAGGTTCCTGATATTTCACTGGAGGCAAAAAACCACTCCGCCCGCAGTTGATCGAAGCGGGCGGCTCTAGCAAGCTTGAAGAGTTTAAGCCCACTGGAGGCAAACTAACTATCCGCTCCCATCTGATCGAAGGGAGCGGTTCAACCGAAGGTTGGTATGGAGGAACTCATTTATGTCATCGTTAGTGCAGGTGATGCGCCGGGAACTCAAGAAAATCGCCCATGACAGGTCGGTCAAGGAGGCGTCCAAGCGGATGAGGGATGAGAAAGTCAGCTCGCTGTTCGTTGAGAAGGAAGGCGATCTGGTCGGCATCGTGACGGACACGGACGTGGTCCGGCGGGCCGTCGCCGGCGATGCGGACCTCGGCAAGACGGCGGTCCAGACCATCATGACCAGCCCGATCGCCACGATTGAAGCGATGAGGACGGTGCAGGATGCCCACGACATGATGGGGGACCTGGGGGTGCGGCATTTGGGGGTCACTGAGCAGGGAAAATTGGTCGGGCTGGTGTCAGTGAGGGATCTTTTGATTTATTTCAAGCGGGTTTCAGAGCCAAAGATCACGCAAGACTAGAAGAATATGAAGCGTCAAAAGTGAAACGTGAGGCGTGAAAGGGGGGAATGCTGTAAGGGACCGGCAGGCGTCATTTGCTGAGCTGCTGGATGATGTGCGGGAGCTCCGGCAGGATCAGCTTCTCCATGGCCAGGCGGACAGCCCCTTCGGAGCCGGGGGTCGAGAAAATGATCCGCCCCCGGTACAGGCCGGCCGTGGCCCGGCTCATGATGGCCGGTGACCCGATGTCCTGATAGGTCAGGTAGCGGAAGATCTCGCCGAACCCGTCCAGCCGTTTTTCCAGCAGGGCATCCACCGATTCGAACGTGGAGTCCCGGCGGGAGATGCCGGTGCCCCCGTTGATGATGATCGCTTGGATAGCCTCGTTCTTGACGGCTTCTTCGATCCTGGCCCTGATCTGGGCCGGCTCGTCCTTGACCAGATGGTAGGCGGCAACTTCGTGACCCTGGCCCTTCAGGAGGTGCATGATCAGCTTGCCGCTGGCGTCTGTGTCGGGCGTACGGGTGTCGCTGCAGGTGATCACCATGCAGCCGACGTGTCCCGGGGCGTGGGCCTTATGTTCTTGATGGGCGGGGCTGCTCATGGTTCCGGCTGAAAAGCTTTCAGCCGCCAGCTCTCAGTTTCGAGCTTCGGCGGAATACTGAGAACTGACGGCTAACAACTCCTGCTTTTATGCGCCCCAGACCGAGTTGGGTTTGAGCTTGTCGACCGGCTTCCCCTTGCCGATATGCTCGTCGAGGATCGCGGCGACGTCCGCTTCTTTGACTTGCGAGTACCAGGTGGCGTCCGGGTAGACTACGACAGTCGGGCCTTGCTCGCAGGGACCCAGGCAGGCTGAGCCCGTCACCAGCACTTCTCCCGGTTGGATGCCCCGCTCCATCAACCCCATGTTGAAGGCCATCAGGATGCCGGGCGAACCGGCCGCCCCGCAGGACGGTTTGGGATGGCCCGGGGGGCGGGTGTTGGTGCAGACGATGATGTGATATTTGGGCTTGGGCATTGTCTCTCCTTGGTTCGTGAAAAGCCGTCGGCCTTCAGTTGTCAGCTCTCAGTTACGGAATGTGCCTTGCTGATAGCTGAAGGCTGATCGCTTCCTTGCTCCCTAGCGCGGTGCGTACAAGCGCCACTGCTCGACGTAATCATCCGGCAGTTTCCAATGTTTGATCCCCTTGATCACCCATTCGAGATAATGGTCCTTGGGCTTGAATTTCCCGATGGGGGTCGCCGTGTGGGTGGTCACCAGCATCTTCTCGCCTGCTTCGTCCACGACCGTCACGGGCAGATGCCGGAAGGCGCCGGCCGGCACGTCGCTTTCGAACTCGTCGAGGAGCTTGAGGTCCTCCTCCGTGATCTCCAACACGATCCCCCAGACCTGTTCGCCGGGGGAGGGGGCGATGCTGGCAAGGCCGCAGCGCCATTGGGACGACCAACGACAAAATTGGATCGTATGGTCCGGGAGGTAGGCCTTGCAGACGAATTGATGCTCGGGGGCCCGCCGTTTCAGTTGGGTGGGGTTCAAGTTGTCGGCATAGACAAAGAATTTCATGGCGTTATGTCGTCCAGTGAGGAAAAATCCCGTCGGGGCTGCTAGTTGTACCACAGGGGCTTCAGGTCTTGTCAAGTGACTGTTCGGGCGCGTGAACCGTGAAAAACATCCCGGCTGCCGAATTGTCTCCACCGCAGCGACACAGGAACAGCGAGCAACGTGTCACGTCGGAA
>CAZKHY010000087.1:0-3481 GCA_964552455.1 uncultured Nitrospira sp. | reverse complement strand
CACCAGGGGCAGGTGGTGGTGGGCGGAAGGCCCTGGCACTATGGTCCGGTTGGAGTCCTGCCCTACAACGCCAGATCGGCGCGGGGCCATTTCTACAGGTGGGGGAATCCGGCCGGCAACCAGGCCATGCGCAGGCAACAGTTTCTGAACGGACACGTCAATGCTCACGGCCAGCCGACCCAGGCTGCCGGTTCCATCGTGGTAGGGCAGGGTCATCAGAGTGGCCGACGGTAAGCTCCCCCCCGCAGCTCAGACAGCCGAGTCCAATCCGACTTCCTCATCCCTGGTCAAATGGCTCCATTACCTTGTGGTTGGCCTGTTGGTTGCGGGAGGCCTGGCCTATTGGCTGCTGAAGCCGGCCAACCTGAACCCGATGGCCGATCCCAGGGCGGCGGAGGCCATGGCCCTCGTGCAAACCCATCGGGCTCACAATGCCCCGACGCTCCGACAGGCGCTCACGGATCGCGTCCAGAGGATCGCGGCGCGCGGTCAAGGGGTCAAGCTCGGAGAGTGGACGGTGGAGCCCCAGAAGGGGCAGAGCGACACCTATCTCGTCAAAGTGTTCGTACGGGAAGAGGGAACCAGGGAACAGTGGTTTGAGCGGGAATATATCTGGCGGGTGGACTTAACGAAACGCTCCGTGGTGCCCCTCTCCATGCCGGCGGAAGACTTGATGCCGCCCGGCGAGGCGGGCCCTTTGAAGCGGGGCGACAACCAGCCGGGCCTCTGAATCACCCTTGCTTCCCGTCCGACGCAAGCGGGAGCAGGACGCGGATCTCGTTGTCCGCAATCTCAACCGGATAACAGGCGACCTTGAAGTCCGGGTTCTCCGGCCGTTCGCCGGTCCGCACGTTGAACCGCCAGCCATGCCAGGGACACTCGACGATCCCGCCTCGCAGGGTGCCTTCCCCCAAGGGCCCACCGGCGTGGGGGCACGTGTTGTCCAACGCGTAGATCGTCCCCTCGACGTTGAAGAGAGCCAGCCCCAAGCCTTCCGCCTCGACTGACAAGCAGGCTCCCGGTTCCAGATCCGTGACTTTTGCGACAGGGACGGACTTTGTCATGGGCAATCTCTCCTCAAAGCGGCGGACCAGGAAGCGGATACTGTACAGAGGTGGAGAGCCGGCTGCAAGCCTGTTTTGACCGCATCATCAAGGCCAATGGCTTGAATTCATGGAAAAAATGTGGCATAGAGTACGGCATTGAGGAGGGCGAGGTTCGCTGCTGTCGGCTGAGGCAAAGACCCAGAGGGACACATGGAACTGACGCTGCTGCTGAACTCGACGTATGAACCGCTCAGGGTCGTTCACTGGAAAAAAGCCATCACGCTGTTGTGGCAGGGGAAGGTGGAGGTCCTGGAGGTCTATGATCGGGACATTCAGGGCATCTCGATCTCCATCAAACTCCCGGCCGTCATGCGCCTGCTCAAATTGGTCCGGTTGAAAGACAGCCACCGGGCGGTCAAGTTCTCGCGCATCAACATCTTTACGCGGGACGGGTACACCTGCCAGTACTGCAGCCAGAAATTCAGAACCGAAGACCTGACGTTCGACCATGTCGTTCCCATCGCGAAGGGGGGGCGCAAGACCTGGGAAAACATCGTCACCGCCTGCTGGCGTTGCAACAACCGGAAGAGCGGCCGGACGCCGGATGAGGCCGGCATGAGGCTGATCCGAAAGCCGGTGAAGCCCCGGTGGAACCCCGTCATCACCATCACGATCGGGATCAGGAACGCGCCGGAGAGCTGGCGGGATTACCTCTATTGGAATATGGAGTTGGAGGGCGATCTGCCGGAACGGTAGCGCAGGATGTTGAAAACGACCCCCAACTTTGTTCTCGGTCGCTCGAACCCCTCAACGTACTTCTCCAGTACGCCTCGGGGTCCTCGCATCCCTGCGGCCTCGTTGGATGGCCGTTTTGAACATCCTGAAGGCAAGGGCTGTCAGTAGGCCTTGTTGATCACGATCTCCACTTCTTTGGATCCCACCAGCGTCGGGTTTTTCTCAAATTGCCCTTCGAGATCCCCAGGCTGAGGCGGGCCCGCCTGTCCGTCCTTGTCCAGCCTGGCCAGGACGTTGACCATGCCGCGCAGCTCCGACCCTTCCGCCATCACATCCTCGTTCGTGAGCTGAAACGAGACGGGAAATTGCGGGTTGTCGATCCGTTTGACCGCGACCGGACGCGGCGCGCCTTGCGGGCGGCGGACGATCACGAACAGCACGTCGGTCGGGCTCACTTTCGAGGCCAGTTCAGGGGCAATGGTGACCCGGCCGGCGATGACGCCGTTCTCCCCCGGCTTCTCGCAGCCGTGGGCCAGACCCATCCAGGCGGCGATGGCGGCCAGCGCGATCACTCCTCCGGCCATCCCGACCACTCTCATCGTTTCGTTTGCCACGCGTCTCCCTTTCCCGTCGAGGTTTCTGCCGTGAATGGCCCGGCTGCAAGATGAGCCGGTCGCCTTCGCGCCTGCTCGTCGGGCGCCATTATACAAGCGGCGGATAAAAAATGGGAAGGGGAGCGTTTACCGAGGCCGGCGCCTGTTGTATCATACGGCGCGTGACGGAATTCCAGGTTTGAAAGTCGCAAAGTCTCCAAGTCGAAAGTCTTCGGACTTGACACCGTATGGGCTGTATGACTTTTGACGGTTTTATTTGAGGGGAAGACATGGCGAATCCCGGTTTTCAGCTCTCCCTGGATGTGAAAGGCCGGTCCTGTCTGGTCCTGGGCGGGGACGAGGAAGCGGCGGAAAAAGTACAGCGGTTGCTGGACGCGGGCGCCAAGGTCACCGTCGTCAGCCCGACGTTGACGGATGAGACGCTTCGGAAGCTGACCGCCTCGGCGAAGATCCTGCATCGGGTGCGTCGCTTCAGGGAAACCGACGCGCAGGGCGTGGTCCTCGTCATCAATGCGGTGCGGGACGATCCGGAGTTTTCGCGCTCGCTCCTCGATCTGGCCCGCAAGGAGCGGTTTCTCCTCTGTTCGGTCGATCAGCCCGAATGCTCCACCGCCTTTCTGCCGGCGGTGGTGAGCCAAGGCCACCTGCGTCTGGCGGTCAGCACGAGCGGGGTGTCGCCGGCTCTGGCCAGCCGCCTGCGCCAGGACTTCGAGCAGGTCTTCGACGAAGAATTCAAACTGTTCCTGGAATGGCTGGCTTCCATTCGAGACGAAACCAAAGAAGCCGAGCCGGATGCCGAACAGCGCCGCGCCACACTGAGGGAGGCGGTGAACGGGTTCACGCTGGCCGGCAGGCTGGAGTATCCGAAGGCCTGGCTGGAAGAGCGGAATAAGCAATAGTTGGCATAGAAGAGGAGATAACATGGTGTTGCTGGAGTTCAGCATGAGCCCCCTGGGAAGAGGGGAGAGCGTGGGCAAATACGTGTCGCGGTCGCTGGATATCATCGACAAGAGCGGGGTGGACTACCGGCTCAATCCGATGGGGACGGTCCTCGAAGGGGAGTGGGACGAAGTCTTCGGCGTGGTG
>CAZKHY010000086.1:0-15472 GCA_964552455.1 uncultured Nitrospira sp. | reverse complement strand
AGAATAGCAAGATGCGTGCCTTCCCGTGCGGGCGGCTCAGGAGGCATGCACTGAGATGGAGATAGGCGCGATTTGTCGTCGGTAATTCGACGACAGCTCAGTGAAGACAAAGTCAGGAAGCCAAGACCTCAAGAATTGCGACTGAGCATTTTTGCACTGAGCGGACTGTGCGACAGCTCACAATCCACTCGATGAAACCTGTACCACGAAAAGGTGATCAGGAAATGGTGGTGAGCCCCAAGTTCGCTATCGGGCGGGGTTTTTCTATAGAGCGTCGAGAAGCGACTGCAGAGGTATCGTATTTGCTAAGCATTGTACATACACAGAGCGCATATTTGAAGTCTGCGATAACTAGGGAGGAAAGTCGAATGATGCGGAATTTCGTCGCGGTCTTTAGATACGTCAGCACGGTGATTGCTCTCGCTGGTGGGATTGTCGGCGCCATTGGCGCGCAGGAAGGCGTTCGGGCTGAAGCCTTGACGGTGGCGGCGACTCCTAGTTTGAGGGCCGCATTCCAAGAAATCGTTCCGATGTTCGAAAGTGAATATGGCGCCCAGGTAAAGGTAGTCTATGGCCCTTCTCAGACACTTCGTGGGCAGATTGAAAAGGGAGCACCGATCGATGTGTTCCTTCCTGAGTCGGCCGAAGAAGTCTTCAAGCTGCAGAGAAAAGGCTTGACCATTAACGGAGGCCCTCGAACATATGCCCAGACCTCCCTCGTGCTCGTCATGTCGGCAGCGTCGCCGGCCATGGCCGTCTCCTTTCGCGATGTGCTGCCGAATCAAGCAACCCGTGTTGCCCTCGCCGATCCGAAGGCGTCAGCCTTGGGGGCAATCACGGCTCGGGCACTCACAAAGCTCGACCCCGCGTATAAAGACCGTTTCAACCTTCTTTACGCGCAGCATAGTGAGGACATCGTGAATCTGATTCACACGGGGGAGGCCGACGTGGGCATCGTCTACCGCGTGGATGCGATCAATAACGGGCAAGTGCGCATCATTGATGAAACCCCGGCCGGAAGGCATGCGCCGGTCCAGTTCGGACAAGCGGTGGTGTGGACCTGTCGGAAGGAATCCCTTAATGTCGCGGAAGAGTTTTTCGATTTCATCATGAGTCCCCGCATACAAAAACTCCTGCTCAAATATGGATTTGATTCCGCGCCATCGAATGGGTAACGGGCTGGGGTCAGAAGCATTGAGTAGGAGCCGTAGAGAGAGATAAGTATGGGCGCCGTATTGACCAGTACGTTCCGTTGCCTTTTACGCGGCTCTCCTTGCTTTTTCTTTCAGGACTCCCTAGACTTTTGCCCTCCTACTCACAAGGTTGGAAGAGCACATGATTTTTGGCCTTCGACCCTCCCGCCTGCTCGGTCTTCTCTCGCTGCTCGTGGTCGCCCCCATGACGGTCGCGTGCTCGACCTATAATTTCCCAGCGAGAAACGCAGA
Source organism: uncultured Nitrospira sp. (assembly GCA_964552455.1). GTDB lineage: Bacteria > Nitrospirota > Nitrospiria > Nitrospirales > Nitrospiraceae > VGXG01. The sequence continues at coordinate 14,027 of CAZKHY010000086.1, read as the reverse complement.
GAATACCAGGCTGCCATTGCCCGACGAGGTCCAGCCACTGCCACTCAGGGCCGCGCTGATTGTTCCTGAGTCGATTCGACAGCCTGTCACCAGCCCAGTCTTTTCTTGTCCGATGTACGCCAACTCAGCCTCGGTCACGCTCTTTCCTCAAGAGGCCTTGGCCAAGGCCGGCGTGCTCACCCTGGCCCAGGGTTTTGAAAGTGTGGATCTGGTCACGGACAAGGCCTCGGCGGCCGGCCACTATGACCTATACATCGAATTAACCGCTCCGCGGATCGGCTTTGCACAGGACTGCCATGACGTCGAGACCGTGATCTTGTACGCCATTATCATCGGCGCCTTTGTCACGGCCAACGGCAGTCCGGACTTCTATGCGTCCGTTGACCTGACGGCGACGGTCACCGACCGCGAGGGGACCGTGCTGCTGAAGGAAATGCCGTTCCACGCAGAACGCCGGATCCTCTACGGGAATATGGCCGTGAACGCTCACTTTCCAGGCGAGGCCGGGCTTGGCTTTCAATATCTCATGGCCGAACTCTTTCGAGAGATGGCCGGTTCGATGACCAATTCGGCCAAGCTCCGCCAGTACGCCCGATCCATCAAGCGGGAGCCGAGCATGGTCGCTGGTCAGCCGTCGCCTGCACCTGCGCCACCGGTCGTCCCGCGGGGGGCCGATATCGATAATCCACCCACTCTCAATATCACCCCAAGCAAAAGCCGGCACGCCGTGGTCATTGGAATCGAGCAATACAGAAAAAAGCTTCCCCAGGCCGACCATGCGGTCAACGATGCCCGTGTGATGGCGGACTATCTGACCAAGGTCTTGGGCTATCCGGAGGAAAATATTGCGGTGCTGCTGAACGACAACGCTGCGAGGACTGATTTGGAAAAATATTTCGAGGGATGGCTTCCGAATCGAGTCGAAAAGAATGATTCCGTCTTCGTGTACTTCTCGGGCCATGGTGCGCCAAATCCAAAGACGGGAAAAGCCTACTTGGTCCCCTATGATGGCGATCCCAGCTTCGTGGATCAAACCGCGTACCCCCTCGAGCGGCTGTACGATCGTCTTGGCAAACTCCCCGCCAAGGAAATCATCGTCGTGCTGGATTCCTGCTTCTCCGGTGCAGGGGGCCGATCGGTGATTGCCAAAGGCATGCGGCCAATGGTTCTCTCGATCGAGAATCCCGTTCTGGCTGGGAGCAAGACGGCGGTCATCGCAGCCAGCTCAGGCGATCAGGTGTCCAGCACCTACGATGATAAGAAGCACGGCCTGCTTACCTATTACCTGCTCAAGGGATTGCGCGGAGAAGCAGATCGGGATCAGAGCGGGAACATCGAGTTGGAGGAACTCTTTGAATATGTGAAGCCGCAGGTTGAACGGACTGCGAGGAGGGAATTCAACAACGAACAAAGTCCTCAACTGCTTGAAAGTCCTGAGCTCCGGAAACGCGGCATCCGGTTACTTGAACGATCGAAATAAAGCCTGCCGGCAGGGGTTCCGTGTCGTCTCTGAACCTCGCAGAGGTGTCGGACCTCAAGCCCCATTGATCTATTTGCGGATACAGAGTAGGGAAGTCCGGAGTCAAGTTGCTGTTAGAGCAAGGGGAAGTATAAAACGGATCGGTATAGAATGAAGATACGTAAAATGTTTGTCTTGAGATGCGCATGGCCTATCCTTTTTTGCGTATTCGCTTTTCATATTTGGGGGTGTGCCGGAATTCAATATGCTGATAGCGTGCAGGCTGTCGATATAGTTCAAATGGGCAGGAAAGAGGCAACTGCAAGGGTGCTGGCTGTTGCAGATGAATGGAGAAATTCAGGAGTCATCGTCAAAAAAGGAGTTCAATACAAGATTACGGCGCTTGGCAAATGGACGGCTGGCCCAATCTGTGGTTGGACCGACCCGGATGGAATCGGCGGTTCGCCTATATGTGGTGGCGCGGCGGGGACATATATTGGCTATGGGAGTGCTTCCTTGCTTCTGGGGAAAATTGGGGAGCAAGGGAAGATATTCTTTGTCGGCAATGGCATTGAGCTGAACCCTGAAGAAGACGGCATCCTTTTCTTCAGGATTAATGATACACGAATATGGATGGGGGATAATGATGGGTATGTCGATGTGACAACTGCCGCAGCGACTGCGCCACCTGCTACTGCGCCGCTGGCTGCCGCCAGGGTCCCGGTCAGCAGCGATGTGGACACCCCGCCGGCGCGGCGTGCGAAGACCATGGCCAACGCTTATGCGGTTGTGGTCGGCATCGAGACCTATCGGAACAAGCTGCCGAACGCCGACTATGCCGCCCATGATGCCCAGGTCATGGGGGACTATCTCGTCAAGATGATGGGATATGAAGAGGAAAATGTCGCGGTGCTGCTCAATGAACGTGCCGCGAGAACCGACCTCGAAAAGTACGTCGAACATTGGCTGCCAAAGCGAGTTGAGAAGGATGCCTCGGTTTTCATTTACTTTTCCGGCCACGGCGCGCCGAATCCGAAAACCGGCGATGCTTATCTGGTCCCTTATGACGGCGATCCGGCTTTCGTGGACGCCACAGGCTATCCGCTGAAGCGGCTCTACGACCAGCTTGGCAAATTGCCGGCCAAGGAAGTTACGGTCATGCTGGACTCGTGTTTTTCCGGAGCGGGTGGGCGTTCAGTCATCGCGAAGGGGATGCGACCGATGGTCATCTCAGTGGAGAACCCGATCATCGCAGGCGGAAAGGTGGCGGTTCTTTCCGCCAGTTCAGGGGAGCAGGTCTCCAGTACCTATGACCAAAAGGGGCATGGACTGTTGACATACTATTTCCTGAAGGGGCTTCAGGGAGAGGCGGATAAGAATAAGGATGGAAGCATCGATTTAGCCGAGGTTTTCGCTTACCTGAAACCACAGGTGGAGCGCAAGGCGAGGCGGGATTTTAATAACGAGCAGACTCCGCAACTTCTCGGCAATCCCGATCTTCTCTCGAAAGGCATCCGCCTGATTGACCGGGAGAAGTAGCTGAGCAGGAATGAGTTGCCTCATGATCCACTAAAGCGGGTCTGTGTTCAACCTGTTTGGGGAGGCCCTTGAGAAAGTCTCGCAGGCCCATCGCCCTGAATCCATCGGCACCCGCCTGACCAAGCTGCCTGTCCACATTTTAAGTGGGGCACCACATAACCTTGACCGTCGCGGAGTTGGAACTGGGGCGGTTGAGCGCACGCGTCCCTGCGCGGGGCCGAGAGGGGGACGAATCGGACGTTGCCAGGGCATGCCGCAAGGAAGCGGGATTGCGGAGGCGAAGGCGTGCCAATCTATGACCTGCGTCATAATGTCTGGAAAAACTCCGCTGTATAGTGGACCCCTGTTGAAAGGAGCGATGGCTTTTCATCGGCGGCTCAGGCACAGGGCCTGAATGCCAGCAGCGACGACGGCATGAAGGTGATGACGACGCGAAGCGAATCGGTGATCGCTGACATGGATCGCATGGCTCTGCAATATCGGGCCTTGCTGGCCGTGACCAATGTGCTCAACTCCCAGCGCTCGACGCCGAGCCTCTATCAGGCCATCACGGAGCAGATTAAAACGGTCATCCCGTGGGCTCGAGCCGGTATCACGCTGTTCGATCCCGAGACCCAAACCTTCAACTTTTACCAGGTCGAAACCCAGTTGCCCAAAGTCGTGCTGCACCCCGACGCGAGCATTCCCAAAAAGGGGAGCGCCGTGGGATGGGTGTATGAACATCGGTGCCCTCACGTGCGGCCGGACTTGCAGCACACACGGGTCTTCCTCGAAGACGAGTGGTATGCGCAAGAGGGGTTGGGGCGCATGATCAATCTGCCCCTGCTGGTCCACGACCACTGCATCGGGACGTTGAACATCGGGAGCGTCGAGCCGGGGGATCCCAGTCCGGGCGATCTCGATTTTCTCCTGCAAGTCGCCTCGCAGATCGCCTTCGCCATCGACCACGTGCGGGCCTACGATCAGATCAATCGATTGCGGGAACAGTTGGCCAGGGAGAATCTGTACCTCGCGGAGCAACTCAAACAGACGTTGAACTTCGGCGTCATCTTGGGCACGAGCCGGGCGATCCAAGATGTCCTCGCGTTGGCCCAGGAGGTGGCGCCCACGACCGCGGCGGTGTTGGTCACCGGCGAAACGGGGACCGGGAAGGAATTGCTGGCGCAGGCCATTCACGACGCCAGCCCGCGGCGCGCCAAACCCTTTGTGCGCATCAATTGCGCGGCAATGCCCGCCGGATTGGTGGAAAGCGAATTGTTCGGTCACGAGCGCGGCGCCTTCAGCGGCGCGGACCAGCGGAAGGCGGGGCGGTTTGAACTGGCCGATGGGGGCACGCTCTTTCTTGACGAGGTGGGGGAGTTGCCGTTGGAAGCACAGGCCAAACTCTTGAGAGTGCTGCAGGATGGAGTGGTGGATCGAGTCGGCGGAACCAAATCCATAAAGGTGGACGTCCGGATCGTCGCCGCGACCAACGCGAACCTGCCGGCGTTGATCGCACAGCGCCAGTTCCGCTCGGACCTCTTCTACCGGCTGAACGTGTTTCCGATCACGATCCCTCCGCTCCGTCAACGGCCGGAAGACATCCCCATCCTGGTCCGGCATTTTTTGCAATTGTTCGGGAGCAAACTCAAGCGGCCCGCGTTGGAGATGGAGCCGGCCTCCTTGCAACGGCTGATCCGGTACGACTGGCCGGGGAACGTTCGTGAGCTTCAAAACGTGATCGAGCGGGCGTGCATCCTGGCGCGCACGTCGCCGGTCACGATCGAGGAAGGAGTCTTCGGCCCCGCTCCCTCGCCCGACCGTCCCGACTCGGCCACCAGACTGGACAGTGTGGAGCGGGCTCACTTGTGTCGAGTCCTCGCGGAATGTCAGTGGAAGATTGAAGGCTCGGACGGTGCCGCTGCGCGCCTGGGGCTTCTTCCCAGCACGTTACGCAGTCGCCTCAAAAAACATCGCATTCAACGGCCTTCACATTCCTGACCCCGCGCGTTTGGGCCTCCCGTCACGCGATCTTGCTGAACGAATCGGCACAGTCAATCTCGCCGTTTTCCTAGCCACCACGATCTCCGATACGAGAGACCTCCGGTCCTCCTGACTCCAGGTCTTGGCCGCGACATATCGTGGCGAACCGCCCTCTGGAAGCCACGACTAATCGCGGCTTGCGGCTTTCACTCTTCGGCCGGCCGGAAAGCAAGGCACGCTCCTCCACATTTTCAATGAGATACAGAGCGTGCCGCCAAGCTGAGTGTTCGGCATGGCTCCTGCTTAGGGATGGAACGAGATAGCGGTCACGTGGGTGATAACCGTATGAACAGCGAAAGGAGGGGTGACGGTGAAATGGTTCCCATTCGTCGTGCTAGTCGGAGTCCTGAACGGGATCGGATTGTTCCATGGAGGATCGGCGGCCACGGCTGCTGAGTCGAGTTGGCTGGACAAGGTCACGCAGCAGGTGCTGATGGAGCAACGTCTGGCCACCGAGGGGTCCTTTGACCCGTACCTGGAGCAGATCCGGCTCGTCCGAGACGCCGTCGATAAAGGGGATGCGGTCGGCACGTACCGCAGCATGAACCGTTTGATGGCGTTGCTCGAAACAGGCGCCGGCGGCGTGTCCAAGCGGACGGCCGAGAAACTCTGGGCCTACTGCTATGAGGTGGTTCCCCACGACCTGCATAGTGAAGCGGTCCACATCAAGGCCGTCGGCAGAGACAAGTACCAACAGATGAAAACGCATGAGATCAACGAGCGATGGCAATCGTCCAGAGAGCAATTGGATTAACCTGCTTCACGAACATCGAGAAAGGAAGGGGAGACATGACATTCCTATCGTTCCGTTCCGTCGCGCTGGCCTGGTTGATGAGCTTCATGGGATTCTGCTTCGTGGCGAGTCCCGCCATCGCCTATGATTCCGCATGGCTGGACAAGGTGACGCAACAGGTGCTGATGGAGCAGAGCCTGGCCAGAGAAGGGTCCTTTGAGCCGTACCTGGAGCAGATCCGGCTCGTCCGAGAGGCTGTCGCCAAAGAGGATGCGGTCGGCACGTATCGCAGCATGAACCGTTTGATGGCGCTGCTCGAAGCCGGCGCCGGCGGCGTGTCCAAGCGGACGGCCGAGAAACTCTGGGCCTACTGCTATGAGGTGGCCCCCCGCGACCTGCATAGTGAAGAGGTCCACGTCAAGGCCATGGGCAAGCAAGAGTATGACAAGATGAAAGAGCAAGAAGAGCGGGAGCGGTTCATCTCTTCTCATTCTTTTTAAGAAGCGCGCCGTACGGATGGGCCTCTCGATCGCTCGCGGCGGCTACCGGAACGTCCGATGAAGACAGCCGATTCTCCAAGGGCCGATCGCCTGCACGCGATGCCTTTCTTCGGCCGGCTCTCAGCGTCTGATCGCCGCCACATTGCCGATCAGGTGATTGAGATCAGATACCGGAAGGGTCAGCCCATTTTTCAGGAAGAGGACCAGGCCCGATACCTTCACATTCTGAACGAGGGCGCGGTCAAGTGCGTCCAGTCTTCACGGGACGGCAAAGAGATCGTGCTCAAGGTCTTGTTGCCGGGGGATCTGTTTTGCTGCGAGGGCGCAGCCGTGGGCGGGTTGGCTCGCTCTCGCTGCGCCTGGCCGATGGGGGATGTGAGCGTGCTGAGGCTCGACCGCCGCTCCTACTTTGAGATCCTGCGCCGGAACCCCGACTCGGCGCTGGACGTGATCGAGTACCTCGGGAAGCGCTTGCACGAAGCGCAGGAGAACACCAAGGTGTTGGTACTCGATCCGGCGGGGCGGCGGGTGGCCGCTCTGCTGCTCCGGCTGGCGTCGCGCACAGGGGTCCAGGAACCTGACGGTCTCCGCCTCGCGATCTGGCTCACGCGCCAGGATATCGCGGATATGGCGGGCCTTGCTCTGGAGACAGCCATCCGGGTCATGGGCCGTCTCAAGCGCGCGCGACTGGTTTCAGGCACGGCCAAACGTCTCCTGATCGTCGATCTGCCGGGCTTGCAGCGCCTCGCTTCGTCCGACTGAACCTATACCCTCCTGAAAAGTAGGTAGTCAGAAGGAGAACTTTCCGGACCGATCTCACCCGTTCGGCCAACTCGAAAAGTATCAGCGGGCTCCCAATCCGCGCCATCGCCGCAGTCGCTTCTTCCCAGGTTGTAGTCGCATCGAGACCGGCAAGCCTTGAAGTGTGCTTCCGCTCATGCCGCACATGCTAATTGTGAACAGCTCCTCGATCTGAACAACGCTCACCCATCCGCTCATGGACGATCCAGTCCAAGCCAATGGGCCCATCGACTCGGCCAATAGAGCGCGATAGCCCGCGGCTATGGGCAGATCACCTCGGTGCATGTTCACTCCGTTCGCAGGGCATGACAATTGCTGTCAGAGGAGTTGCTGGGCGATGACGAATTGGCCCGGTTCCGGCGAGTTCCGGGCGCCCATGACCAGGAAGGGTGCGTTCTCGCAGGATCGAGCGGGCCGGGTCACCGATTTCTGTGCGGCGGGTGGACGATCGACTGCGGCGTCATCCTAAAGGGAGGGGCGAGATGGATTACGTAAAGCCTCACGGGGTTGTCGAGAGCATGCTGGCCGGTGGAGGGGTGAAGCTGGATCTGCCGGCCCGACACCTGGTGATTCGAGGAACGCTGGCCGGTGCCTATCTGGCTGTGGCCACCAGCATGGCCGTGACCGCAGCGGTGGAGACCGGGCTCTGGATCGTCGGCGCCTTGCTCTTCCCGTTCGGGCTGGCGCTGGCGATTCTGCTCGGAGCGGAGATCATCACCGGGAGCTTCGCGCTGATTCCCTGCGCGGCGGCCGAGGGGAGGGACAACGCCGGCGTCGGCCGCATTCTCGCCAATTGGGGCTGGGTCTTTCTGGGCAATCTTTTGGGCAGCACCCTGTACGCCGCACTCTTCTGGATCGCACTCACCATGGCCGGAGACACCCAGGTCTCGTCGGTCGGCGCCAAGCTGATCGCGATCGCCGAAGCCAAGACAATCCACTATGCCGAGCACGGTTCTGCGGGCCTGCTGACCGTATTCACCAAGGGAATCCTGTGTAACTGGATGGTCAGTCTGGCGGTCGTCGCGGCGTTTGCCTCGACGTCCTTCACGGGAAAGCTCCTCGCCATCTGGGGCCCCACGGTGCTGTTCTTCTCCCAAGGATTCGAGCACGCGGTGGTGAACATGTTTGCCATCCCGGCCGGCATGCTGTTGGGGGCCAAGGTCAGCGTGCCGACCTGGTGGCTCTGGAACCAAGTCCCGGTCACGCTGGGCAACCTGGTCGGCGGGATGTTCTGCACCGGCTTGGCGATCTATTTCACGCATCGCGGGATCAAGGCAGCGCCTGAAAGAAGTGCGGCCGTGCCGCTCCCGCAGAGTCACGGCGGCGACCCCGCGGGTTATCCTGCCTCCTTGTCCAATCCAGCGGGAGGACTCCGCCTGTGACGGCGTGGGATGAACGATGCCCGTGATGTTTTCCAGGCGCCTGCGAGGCTGGCGCTTTGCCTTGTTGAACCTCATGCTTGGCCTGGGGCACATGGTCGTGCTGTTCAATGCCGGGTCCTATGTGGCGCTGTTGCCTCATGCCGCCAGTGATCTCGGAGGGGTCTTGCCGAGCTTCGGGACCTGGGCGCAGACCGATTTCATGATCGCGCTGGCTCTGGGTTTTCCCATCGGCCGTTGGCTGGCGTTTCGGGTCGGCAATTATCGCCTCTTCGTCGCCGCCTTTGCCGCCTATGCGGGGATTTCGTATCTCTGCGCCATCAGCCAGACCCTCTGGCTGTTTTTGCCGGCGCGCGTGCTCCTCGGTGTTGTCGGTGGCATCACGCTTCCGCTCGGACAGGCTCTGTGGCTGAACGAGTATCCTGACCGAAATAGGTCGTTGGGATTGGGGCTCTGGGGGCTATTTACGCTGATGCCGTTCACCATCGGCCTCCCGGCGGGGGGCTGGATCGCCGACGAACTCGGATGGCGATGTCTGTTTTATCTGAATATCCCGTTTGCCTTGGCCGTCGCCGGCATCACCGGGGCGTTGCTGTACGGTCGGGGGTTCGAGCGACGCCGCATTCGTTTCGACCTCGTCGGGTTTGTTCTTCTGGCCCTGGTTCTGGGCGGCATCCAGACGCTGCTGAATATGGGGAACGATTTTGACTGGCTGGATTCGCCCTTCCTCCGAGGCGTACTGATCGTCGTCCTCGTCGCGCTGCCCTGTCTGGTCGTCTGGGAGCTGGGCGAGCGCCACCCTGCGGTGGACGTCCGGCTGTTCGCGCACCGCAATGTTGCGATCGGGGTCATCTGTCTGACGGCCGGGTTTCTCTCGATCCAGGGGCTGCTCGCGCTGTTTATTGTCCAGCTTCAGGTGTTGTTGGGCTATTCGTCTTTTCTTGCCGGCTTGGTGTTTCTGCCCATGCTCCTGTTGGGAGCGCCGGCGATCGCCGTCATGCACGAACTCTGCAAGCGCGCCGACGCCCGGTTGCTTGCGAGCCTCAGCTGTCTCGGGTTTGCCGGTGTTTTCTACTGGATCGGCCTGTTCGACGATCCCCATTCGTACGACCAGATTTTCTGGCCCATGGTGTTTGAAGGCCTGTTCCTCGGTGCGTTTTTCACCCCGCTGACCGTTCTGACCCTGCACGGCCTCTCTGGTCGGCTGGTCGGACGTGCGGCGGAATTGGCTGCGCTGCTGCGCATTGCGGCCGGAGCCTTCGGCATTGCCTTCCAGGGGATCGTTCTCTTTCGACGCACCCCCTTTCATCAACTGCATTTGGCGGACCATTTTGGGGGCAGGCAGTTCGTGTCATTTGATGGGCTGGAGCGGTTCTCAGCCAAGCTGGGAGGCGCGGGGCTCGATCCGGCCGTGGTCAAGGGCAAGCTGGCGGCGCTTATCAAGCAGTCCGCCGCCATCCTGGGGTTGAACGATGCCTTTCTCGTGGCCAGCTACCTGTTTCTGGGATTGGCCGCGCTCGTCTGGTTGGCGGCTCCCACTCATCTGCCCTTGCATCCACTCGCGGACGAAGAGTTGCCGGAGATGCTGGCGGAAGAATTCGGGGAGGAGGTGCCATGACCCCTCATGCCGTCGCAGCCTGGCGGCTGTGTGCCAGGTTCGGGATCGGCTGCCTGCTCTTTCTGGTCTTTCTGGGCGGTTGCGCCTGGATTCCGCCAGGCGATCCTCCGGCAGAATTGATCGAGCCGCCGGAAATGAAGGAGACGCTGGCGGAGGTGGCAACCCGCCTGCAGCAATGGCCGGACGACCGCTGGTGGGCACAGTTCGGCAATCCCGAGCTCAACCGGCTCATGGAGATCGCGTTGAAAGACAACCCCGGTCTCAAGGTCGCATCGGCCCGGCTTCGGGAAGCGCAAAGCCTCGTGAAAGTCGAAGGCGCGCGGCTGCTGCCGTTCCTGGACGCCGACGCCTCGCTCACGTATGAACGGATTTCCCAGCACGGGGTCTTTGCGGCCTTGAACCACGAAGTGGCCGGCGTTCGCATTCTCTTGGGGGTCATCAATCCCCTGAGCTTCCGGTATGAGTTTGATTTCTGGGGAAAGAATCGCGCTATGCTCGAAGCGGCCCTGGGACAGGCCGCGGCCCATGAGGCGGAGAAAGCCGAAGTGCGCCTGCGCTTGACCGCCGGCCTGGCGCGGGCCTACTTCCGCGGGCAGGCGCTCCGGCAGCAACTCGAGCTGGTCCTGGCGATGGTCGGGATCCGCCGTGACTTGAAGGTGCTGGCGGAGACGCGATTCCGCTTGGGTCTGGATCATGACCTCGCTGTGAAGCAGGCGATCGCGGAATTGGAAGCGGCCAACAAGCGCGCAGCCGGTGTCCGGGATCAGTTGGATGTCCAGCGACACTTGCTCGGCCGGCTGGCCGGCAAGGGGCCTGATTTCGCAACGCACCTCTTCACCGGTCCCGTGATCGTCCCGGAACAGATTCCGGTGCCCGACCATCTTCCGATCGGGCTGCTGGTGCACCGTCCGGATCTTGCCGCCGCCCTGTATCGGGCCGACTCGGCGGCACGGCTGGTCAAGGTTGCCAAGACGCAATTTTTGCCGACGATCGACCTGACGGGCTTCGTCGGGTTCAACGCGCTGACCCTCTCCAAAGGCGCCGACCAGTTGGGCAATTTGCTGTTTTCAGGACAGAGCTTCGCCTATGGTTTGGCTCCGGGCTTTCGCCTCCCCTGGTTCGAAGGGGGGCGGCTGCGGGGTGAGCTGGCTGCGCAACGGGCCGAATATGATGCGGCCGTGGAACTCTACAATGAGACGTTGCTGGACGCCATGCGGGAGGTGGCGGACAGCCTGAGCGCCTGGCAAGCCACCCGCGAGATGCTTGAGGCGCATCGCCGACTGCTGGCGTCGCTCGGCGACGATTGGCGCCTGGCCAAGGTGCGCCTCGCGAGCGGGCTGGACGACGACCGGGAAGTGTTGCGGCATCGGCATCCGGTCTTGGAGCAGGAGTACGCGTTGAAGGCCTTGGAAAGCGATCAACTGGTCGCCACGGTCGATCTCATCGAAGCGCTAGGCGGCGGGTACCACAATCCGGACGTCCAGAACCAACCCACACGGAAACCCGGCTGAGGCTATGAACACCACGACACCCAAAATCCATCCCAAAGCTATTCGTGCCCGACGGAACCGCCGGCTGTTGCTGGTGGTCGTGCTGCTGGCCGTCGCCGGCCTGGCCTACGGCTGGCAGTGGTGGTCGTACGACCGTTTCTGGGTTCGGACCGATAATGCGTATGTCACGGGCAATCTTGTCCCAATCGCCGCACAGGCATCGGGGATCATCACCCACGTCCTGACCGAGGAAACGCAGTTTGTGAACCGGGGCGACCTCGTGATCCGTCTCGATGAGCACGAAGCCTACGCCGCCCTGGGGCGGGCGCGCGGTCGCCTTGGCGAAGAGGTCCGTCGGATTGCCGCGTTGTTCAAGACTCGCAAGCAGCTCGAGGAAAAAGTGGCGGCTCGGATGGCCCAGCTTGACCTCGTCCGCCACGACATCGAGCGGTACCAGTTGGCTTCGCCGAGCGGGGCGGTCTCGAAACAGATTCTGCAGAACGCCGCCGACAAGATCCGCGCCCTGGAGGCCGAGGTCCGGGAGACCCAAGCGGAAATTGACGTGCTCGACGCGCAGGTGGGCGGCACGAGCATCATGGACCATCCGGCCGTCGAGTTGGCCAAGCATGAACTCATCGATGCCTATTTGGATTATAAGCGGCAGCAGATTCTGGCGCCGGTATCAGGGTACGTGGCCAAGCGGAAGGCCCAGGTGGGGGATCGGGTCAAGCCGGGCGACGGCCTGATGACGATCGTGCCGCTGGATCATCTCTGGGTCGAGGCGAACTTGCGGGAAACCGAACTGCAGCAGGTGCGGCCCGGCCAGCCCGCATTGGTGAGCGTCGATTTATACGGCACGCGCCAGACGTTTCATGGCACCGTCGAAGGTCTGGTCCCCGGCACCGGCAGCGCGTTCGCCTTATTGCCTCCGGACAATGCCACCGGCAACTTCATTCACATCGTCGAGCGCGTGCCGGTGCGTATCGCGCTCCCCCAAGATGAGATCCGGGAGCACCCCATCCGGCCCGGACTGTCGACCATGACGCAGATCAAGGTCGCCGAGTCCGGCCAGTCCGTCTGGTCCTCGCTCGCCGCTCCGTCCACTGCGGAATATGAGACCGATATCTATGCCGATGAACTCCCGACCGCGGAATCTCTGGCTCGAAAAGTGATGATGACGAATCTGGGTTCGGAAGGTGAAGGGGATCGGACACAGGAGAAGCCGGGGGGCCACGACGGGCGTGGCGCAACGTCCCTCAACAATGGCAATGGCGCAAGGCGCGACCGAGGACCATCGAAAGAACCGGCGCCAGGGCCGACCTTGCGAGAAGGGGCGCTGGGAGTGGACGTTGAGGCCCAGGGCCGCAACGGATCGGAAGAATGATGCCAGGCGGAACACAGAGTGGGTCGGATGAATTCCAGCGAGACATGGCTCCCGTACGGCCGCAAGGCTCCGACGGTCGATGTTCGACTCGGCTGACAGGCACCGGCGTGAGTTCTCGCCGCGTCGGTTTACCACCGGTCCAGCGGGGTGATTAAAGGAAAGGGAGGGGCCGCCATGACGCCTGTCATGCTGGGGTCGGTCATGCTCATCGCTCTTGTCGCCCCGACCGCCGTCGCGCATGGTCAATCTCGCGGCTCGGAGCGCACGCGCCAATCAAGCCCAGTGGGAACACCCGACGTTGCGCACACGCCAGGGAATCCCGGCGGAGGATTCCGACACGGAGAACGTGGCTCCACGCCGGAGTCTCATGTCCCACCACGGAGCCCGGACCTTGGGTTACCGACATTTCCGCTCTCTCCCTCAATCGGACCAGGATCGGGATCGCTGGGGCCGGAAGCAGGACGCGGCCCCTCACGACCGAGATCAAGTGCCGGGCCGGGAAATGAAGGGGCAGCGGCGGGCATGGGGAGACGGTAGCCACGTAACCGCAATGGCAGCGCTCAAGAGCTTTGATGCCGGAGCCTCAAAGACGGGTCAACGGGAGAGGGGTAACCATAGTGAACAACCGTGTGAAGGTCTTGGTGGTGGAAGATTATGATGCGGTACGAGCCCAACTGTGCCTGGACCTGCAAGAGGCTGGATATCAGGTGGAGGAAGCGCGTAGCGGCTTTGAGGCGCTTGTCCGGATGGGTGACGATGGGCGTCACGTTGTCCTCACCGACTACGACATGCCTGGGATGGATGGGCTGCAGTTTCTCAAGATCGTCAAGACCTGGTGGCCGCAGACGCCGGTCATCTTCGTTTCCGGAGGACAACTGGAGGCCAGCCGCCAGGCCTTGGATTATGGAGCCTATGCCTGGATTTCCAAGCCCTGGGATGCGTGCCAGTTGCTGCAGGCTGTTCATGGCGCGCTGGAACTCGTCACCTGTGTGACGGGGGAGGCAAGCGCTCGGACTGGCCATGGTCAAGAACCGGGACCGGTGTAGACTAGAACCTATCTCAAAATCAGTTGCCGACCGGGGTTGCGAGTTCCATGACGGTC
>CAZKHY010000085.1:0-15473 GCA_964552455.1 uncultured Nitrospira sp. | reverse complement strand
GCGACCTTCTTCCTGGAAGACCCCTTCCACAACCTGCTGGAGTTCAAACACTACAAGCACGAGTCGGCCATCTTCGGGGAACGGGACTTCACTCAAGTGGGGGATACGGAAGGTAGTGACGCTGACTGAAGAAGATCGGAATTGGCTGTGAACACTGGCTGCCTCGGCTCCTCCCGATGAAAGCCGATCCGGCGACGGGGCGCGACCGGCGGCGTCATGAGTTCACGGATCGCGTCGAGCACCACCTTGAACTGCTTGTCATACTTCTTTTCCAGTTCGTCCAAGTGCTTGGCCAAGTCCTTGTTGGACGCGATCATTTCCCGAAGTCGTACAAAGGCACGCACGATGTCGATGTTGACCTGTACTGCGCGCTCGCTGTTCAGCACGCTCGACACATGGCCACGCCCTGCTCGGTGAAGGCGTACGGTAAATATTTTACATGTGCGCCACGTTTAAGGCGCCAAAATGGCGCCTTAAAGAGGCATATTCTTCTTTGGACAATTCAAACATGAAATCTACCGGAAACCGGCTTCTATTTCTCCTGACCTGTCTTTTGAGGTGTTTCACTTCGACTTCATAGAGTTCAGCCAAGACCGTATCCAACATCACCTTATGTCCTCTCAACAGGAGGATGTTCCGCTCGATACGCTCAATCGGCACGACACTTTTCATCTCGGTCTGGTTCCTTTAAGGTCACAACCTGCGACCTTAATTACCCCTCACGCTCCTTCGACGAATTTCCTCGCATCTTGCATGAGCCGATGAAGTCGAGCGACATGGTAGCCCACTTGAGGAGAAGCCGCAATCCGGCCGCCCGCTCAGCGGCGGGGCTTTCCGTTCGCAGACTTGGCCATGCCGTTTCCTTCCATCCGTCTCAGAATCTGCTGTTGGCGCATCGAGAGGTAGGGCGTGAGTCGCACAGGCAGGGGATCGTACCGCCGGGGAGCCGGCAGGATGGCCGCCAGGAGCGCGGCTTCCTGAGGGGTCAGGTCAAAGGCCGATTTGCCGAAGTGGTGCCGCGCCGCCGCCTCCGCACCATAGACGCCGCGTCCCCACTCCACCACGTTCAAGTAGAGTTCCAAGATGCGCTTCTTGCCGAGCCGCCGCTCCAGTTCGTACGTGATCACCGCCTCGTTGGCCTTCCGGAGCAGGGTCTTGTCGGAGGAAAGATAGAGGTTCTTGGCCAGTTGCTGGGAGATCGTGCTGCCGCCCCGCCGGAGCTCTCCCACCTTCAGATTGCGCAGGGCCGCGTCCCGGATGCCTTCCCAGTCAAAGCCTTCGTGGGAATAGAACGAGGCATCCTCCGCCACGATGACCGCCTGCTGGAGGTGCGGCGAGATGCGGGAGAGGGGCACCCAGGTCCAGACCGGCTCCGACGGACGGCCTCCTTCCCGGGCCTCCTTCGTCCTGGTTTCAACCAGAGCGGTGGAGACGGGATTGGTCGTCGCGAGGACGGCCACATCGGGCAGCGTCGCCAGCCAGTAGAACGTGAGGCCGGCGAACCCCGCCAGTGTCAGGCCCAGCAACAGCATCAATCCGACCGCGACGCGAGCCAGACCGTGAGGTTCCTTTGACTTCGGCATGGGACGATGATACAGCATTCCGGCGCATGGCGAGCCCAACCCGATGATGGGTCACCGATGAAGATCGTTTCAGCGGACTTTATCAAAAGTTGCGAAAGCCCCGACCAGTTTCCTCAGGACCGCCTTCCCGAGGTCGCGTTCGTGGGACGGTCGAACGTGGGCAAGTCCTCGTTGATCAACTCCCTGCTCCATCGGAAACGCCTCGCCAAGGTGAGCCACACGCCCGGCAAGACCCGCATCCTGAACTTCTTCCGGGTGACGACCGACGATCCGCTGCTGAAGAGCTTTTACGTGGTGGACCTGCCCGGTTACGGCTACGCCAAGGTGGCCAAGTCGGTCCGCGCGCAGTGGGGGCCGATGATCGAACGCTATCTGAAAGGCCGTTCGACCCTCCGCGGGGTCCTGCTCCTGGTGGATGTGCGCCGGACCGAGGGGCCGGATGCCGGCACCATCGAGTGGCTGAAGGAACTGGGCCGGCCGCTGACGGTGGTGGCGACGAAAGTGGACAAGCTCTCGCGCGGCACCCGTCGGGCGCACCTGGACGAGATCGCGGCGGCGCTCGACCTGCCCGGGGAGGCCCTCCTCGTTCCCTACTCCTCCGTCTCCCACGAAGGACGGGATGAGTTGTGGCGGGTGATCCGGGAAATCGTGAAGCGTTCCGCGTGAAGCGTATCTCGCGCACGTAACGAACGACGCTTCACACTTCACGAGCGACGCGTTCTAGAACTTCACTTCGATGTACGCTTTGTTCTTCAGCTCCCGCAGCCAGACCTGGTAGACATCCTCGCTCTTCTGCAGGTAGACGAAGCCCTGAATCTCGTTCTTGACCTCGGCAAAGGGACGGAACTGCGGAGGGGTCTTCTCTTCCAGGCGGATGATGTGCATTCCCATCGGGGTTTCGATCGGCTCGGTGAAACGCCCTTGCTCGAGGGCCGCGAGGGCGCGCTCGATCGGCGGGAGCAATTCGCCCTGGCGGACGAAGCCGAGCGCGCCGCCCTTGCCGGCCTCCGGGCCGTCGGAGTAACGGACCGCCAGGTCGGCGAAGTCGGCCCCTTTCTTCAACTCTCCATAGACCGCCGCCGCCTTGGACCGGGCCTGCGCGCGGTCTTCGCTGGAGCGGGGGACGATCAGGATCTGGCTGATCCGGTACTCTTCGGGGAGCATGAAGCGGCTCTGGTGCTGCATGTAGTACCGCTGCAGCTCGATCTCGGAGATCATCAAACTGCTCCGGACTTCGCGGTCCACCACCTTCATCAGGGTCAACTGCTCCTTGATCGCCTTCTTCGTCTCCGGCTTGGAATCGTCCACGTTCTCGCCCTGCCGCTTCATTTCCTTGACGGCGCTGGCGATTTCCTCGTCCGTGACGTCCATGCCCTTCTTCTGGGCCAGTTGAATTTGCAGCTTCTGCTCGATCATCCGGGTCAGGGCCGCGTACTCGAGTTGGTGCAGCCGGCGCTCGAGTTCGGTGCCCCGGTACTGCTCGCGGAGGCGCTTTTCCTCCCCCTCGGTGAGGGTCTTGAGCTCGGAGAGGGTGATGAGCTCGGTATTGACCACCGCGACGATGCGGTCCCTGATGGGCGCGGCCTGGGCCGGAAGGCAGGGAACGGACGACGCCAGCAGGGCGAGACCGAGCGCCCAGGACAATCGCCGGGTCACGAGCAAGCCCGTTGTCAGAGTCGGATCGGCTGGCGCAAACATGTTCGTTACGGAGTCGGGGTCGCGGGCAGAGCGCCTGTATCCTCCGTCACCATTTTGGAGGCATCCGCCATGCGAATGGTGGCCGTGGCCCTCAGCTTCGACAGGAACGCTTCGAAGCGCTGCCGTTGCTTCTCGGCGTGCAGTTCCTGCCGCAGGCGCTCCCTGGCCGCGTAGGGGTTGACGGCGTCCCCGGGGTCCCGGCTGAGGAGCTTGACCAGATGAAAGCCGGCCGGGCTCTCGATCGGGTCGCTCACCATGCCCGGCTTGAGGGTCAGGAGCACGGCTTCCACCTCCGGGCCGGCCGTCCCCCGATGATAGGGGCCAAGGTCGCCCCCTTTGTGCTTGGTGGCTTGATCGATGGAAAAGCGTTGTGCGAGCTTGGCGAAGTCGGCGCCCTCGTCCAGTTGCCGTTTCAGGTCCTTGGCCAGCGCGGCGGTCGGCACCAGGATGTGGGCGGCGTGGGTTTGTTCGGCCGCCAGCAACTCGGCGGAATGCACCGCGAAATAGGCGTCCAGCTCTTCCTTCGTGATGTCCCCCTGCGCACGGACCGTCGCCTTCACCAGCTCGTCGAGCGCCAACTGTTCCTTGTAACGCTCCAAGCGCTCACGGATGCCCGGGCTCTGGTCCAGGCCCTGCTTGCGGGCCTCTTGCAGCAAGAGCTCGCGCGTGATCAGGTCGTCCAGGAATTTCCGCTTGCCCCCTTCGGCCCGATAGCGGGCCTGCGCGGACGCCGACAGCTCCGACCAGCGGAAGTCAAACTCGCTCTGCGTGATCGGTTTCCCGTTCACGATGACCAGGATGGGCGATTCGTCGGACACCGAGCCGCACCCCAGGCTCACGGCGAGCGCCAGGCAGGCCAGGGCCGGACCCACCACTCCCCAAGCGGATCGTCGTCTGCTCGCTAAGGCCACGTTATGCGCTCCAGGACAGGAGAATGACCGCGCTGCCCCCGTCACTTGGTATCACAGACGGTCAGGGTTTGCAAGGCTGTGGTGAGTTCCGGGGACAGGGCGAGCCAGTCCCCGGCCGGCACCTGGAGCTCGAAGGAGAAGGGGGAGAGCAGCCGCAGCCGGCGCTGGTAGCGGTCCATCAGCTTTCTGACCCCCGCTTCCGGCACTTGGGCCTTGGGATCGAAGGCGATGACGATTAGGGTGGGCGCCCCGGGCTTCGCCTCGACGGAGGCCAGCCGCAGCGATTTTGCCAGCAGCCGGACCTGCATCACTTCGAAGAGGCGTTCGACCGGCTCGGGAAGGGATCCGTAACGGTCCTGGATCTCCCCGTGCAGAAGGGCCAGGTCGCCCACCTGCCGCGCGGAGGACAGCCGCTTGTAGAGGGAGAGCCGCTGGTGGGCATCGCCCACGTAGTCCTCCGGGATGAAGGCGGAGACGTTCAGGTGCAAGGTCGGGTCCGGTTCCTCCTCGACCACCGTGCCCTTCAGGGATTGCACCGCCTGTTCCACCATCTGGAGATAGAGGTCCAGCCCCACGGCGGCGATGTGGCCGGACTGCTGCTTGCCCAGTAAGTTGCCCGCCCCTCGGATTTCCAGGTCGGCCGCGGCGATCCGGAACCCGGAGCCCAGCTCGGTGAACTCCTGGATCGCGACCAGCCGCTTCTGCGCGTCGCCGCTCAAGGTCCCCTCGTCGGGCACGAAGAAATAGGCGTAGGCCTGGTGGCCGGCCCGGCCCACCCGGCCCCGCAACTGATAGAGCTGGGCGAGCCCGAAGGTGTCGGCGCGGTTGACCAGGATCGTGTTCGCGCTGGGCACGTCCAGCCCGGACTGGATGATGGCGGAGGCCACCAGCACGTCCGCCTCCCGGCGCATGAACTTCAGCATCACCGCTTCCAGAAGCCGTTCGTCCATCTGTCCGTGGGCCATCACGACGCGGGCTTCCGGCACCAATTGCTGGAGCCAGGTCGCCGTCCGCTCCATCGTCTGGACCCGGTTGTGGACGAAGAACGCCTGGCCGCCCCGGCCCAGCTCGCGGATGATCGCCTCGCGGATCGCCGTCTCGTTGAAGCGCAGGACCTGGCTGCGGATGGCCAGGCGGCCGGTCGGCGGGGTCTCGATCACCGACAGGTCGCGCACGCCGGACATGGCCATCTGGAGGGTCCGTGGAATCGGCGTCGCGGTCAGGGTCAGGACATCCACCTGCGTCCGGAGTTGCTTGAGGCGCTCCTTGTGGCGGACCCCGAACCACTGTTCCTCGTCGATGATCACCAGCCCCAGGTCGTGGAACTGGACGTCCTTCTGCAGGAGCCGGTGCGTGCCGATCACGACGTCCACCGTGCCGGCTGCGACTTCCTTGAGGATGGCCTTCGTCTCCTTGGGCGTCTGGAACCGCGAGAGCATGGCCACGCGGGCCGGGAACGGAGCGAAGCGCTGCGAGAAATTGTCGTAATGTTGCTGGGCCAGCAGGGTCGTCGGCACCAGGACCGCCACTTGGCGGTTGTTCTCCACGGCCTTGAACGCGGCGCGCATGGCGACCTCGGTCTTGCCGTAGCCCACGTCGCCGCAGACCAGGCGGTCCATGGGCTTGGGCGCCTCCATGTCGCGTTTGATGTCCTCGATGGCCCGCAACTGGTCCTGCGTCTCCTCGTACTCGAACGCGGCCTCGAACTCGTGGGTGAGGGTGCTGTCCCCTCCGTATTCGCTCCGGTGCACGACCTCCCGGTTCGCGTAGAGCTCCACCAATTCGGCCGCCATCTCTTCGATGTCCTTCTTGACGCGGGCCGTCGTGCGCGCCCAACTGGTGCCGCCCAGCCGGTCCATCCGGGGGACGTGGCCTTCCGCCCCGCTGTAGCGCTGGACTTGGTTCAGCCGGTCGAGCGGCACGTAGAGCTTGTCGCCGCCGGCGAATTCGAGGATCAGATAGTCGCTCTCGAAGCCCTGGACCGACAGACGCTTCAATCCCTGATAGCGTCCAATGCCGTGCTGGACATGCACGACGTAGTCGCCCACCTTCAGGTCTTCGAGCGACGAGAGGAACGTCGCGGCCTTGCTCTTCGGGGGAGGCCGGTGGCGCATTCCCTTGGCGAACAGTTCCTCTTCGGTGATGACGGCCAGCCGCCCTTCGGCGGACACGAACCCGGCCGAGAGGTTTCCCTGCAGCAGGTAGAAGGGGGCTTTTCCTTGGGACGCGGCCGTCGCCCAGTACTGGGGCTTCCAGGGGGCCGCCGGCAGATCGTGTTCGGCGAAGAGCGCAAGCAGCCGGTCCACTTGTCCGCGGCTGCGCGCCACGATCAGCACCGGGCCGGAGGCCCGCAGGCGGTCCAGCAGGGCCAGGGTCTCGGTGAAGGGAGTGCCGCGTTGCGCCAGGCCGACGCTGTTCGGCGATTGGGCGGGGAACGGGAGGGTCGGCTCCCACGTGCCGCCGAGGGAGGCCAGGGGCTCCGTTGCCAGGGTGGGGGAGGCTGTGATCCGGTCCAGGATCTCGTCCCACGAATGATAGAACCGATCCGGCGACGGGTAGGGGTAGCGCTCGCCCGTTCGTCCGTGCCGCTCGTACGCTTCCGCGACTTCCTCCCGGAATTCCTGCGCCTTTTTCGCCAGGGCTTGGGGCTGGGTCAGCACGACCACCGGTCGCTCATGGAAGTAGTCCAGCAACATGTCCATGCGTGCATAGACGTCCGGCCCGAACCATTCCGCGTCGGGCGGCAGGGCTTGCAAGCCTTCCGACCGGTCCTCCGGATAGATCAGCTCGCGCGCCGGCAGCAGCCAGGCCTGTCCCAGCTTCGCCGTGGATTTCTGCGTGGCCTGATCGAAGAGCCGCAGCGATTCCACGGTGTCCCCCAGAAACTCCGCGCGGAGCGGGTCGGCGTAGGCCGTAGAATAAATGTCCACGATGCCGCCCCGGATGCTGAACTCCCCGGGAATTTCCACCACCGAGACGCGCCG
Source organism: uncultured Nitrospira sp. (assembly GCA_964552455.1). Taxonomy (GTDB): domain Bacteria; phylum Nitrospirota; class Nitrospiria; order Nitrospirales; family Nitrospiraceae; genus VGXG01. The sequence goes on along the minus strand of CAZKHY010000085.1, from coordinate 8,297 downwards.
GTAGCCGAGCCGGAGCAGGCGCGAAGCCAGCACATCCCGTTCGACCGTCCCGCCCGGCTTGAGCTGGAGGCAGGCCTCGGAGAACGAGGCACGCGGCAGGATGCCCTGCACCAGCGCCGGCAGGGAGGCGACCAGGACCGTCGGGGCCCGGTCCGTCAAACGTTGAAGGGTCCGCATCCGCTGTGCGATCAGCTCCACGTGCGGCGGCGTCGCCTCGTAGGGCAGGATCTCCCATTCGGGGAAGAGCGTCAGGGGCTCCGGCGGAAGGCCGAGCAGGGCGTAGAAAAACTGGAGGTCATCGTAGAGCCGCTCGGCTTCCTCGTCGGAGGCGGTTACGACCAGGCGCGACGGGCCCGGCTCCCCCCGCGCCAGCAGCGTGAGCGCAAACGCGGTGGCCGAACCATGCAGGCCGGTCAGACAGGGCTTGCCGTGGCTGCGGCTCAACGCTTGAGCCACCGGCCGGAGGAGATGATCCCAGTAGTGCAGGGGTGGTGTCACAGGCATAGGCTGGGGAGTGCGTTAAACGTGAATCGTTAACCGTTAACCGTGAAGGAAAGAAGCTCCATCGTTGTCATCGTACATCCCGCTCGCGGTTAACGAATAACGTTTAACGAGCAACGTCTTTAAGGGATTGAATTTTATTCACGAGGGCGGTAGTGGAGGCGCCGGGAACCAGGGGGATGGTCTTCACGATCCCTCCGCGGGCCTCCACGGTTTCGCGGCCGATAATCTGATCCGGAGCCCAGTCCCCCCCCTTGACCAGGACGTCCGGCTGGAGGTCGGCGATGAGACGACCCGGGTCCGGTTCGCCGAACAACACGACATAATCCACGCAAGCCAGAGCGGCCAGCACCTCGGCCCGCTGGGCTTCCGGGACGATCGGCCGACCGGCTCCCTTGTCCAGGGCCCGCACGGAGGCGTCGCTGTTCACGCCCACCACCAGCAGATCCCCCAGCTCGCGGGCTGCCTGGAGGTAGCGGGTATGGCCGATGTGCATCAGGTCGAAGCAGCCGTTGGTAAACACGATGCGCTGCTTCTGCGCGCGTCGCTGGGCGAGGAGGTCGATGAGCTCCGCCCGGCTTTTGACCTTGTGGTTCACGGCCCCATTGTACCCCGGACGATTTGTGAATTCCTAGCAAGGTACGGACTTGTTCTCCTTCCAGAAAATTGTCTACACTCTCTCCGAGGGAGGACCTTATGGCCGACATCGGAGATGAAAAGGGGGGCAAGGCCTACGCGCTCTACTCGTCGCTCCGGCGCTTCTTCGAGCCGCTCCGGGAGCACTGGGACCGGCTCACGCCGGCGGAGCGGGAGGTCGTCATCAAGGAAGTCGAAGGGTTTCTGAATTCGGTGCGCCCCCCGCAAGGCACATAGGCACATAGGAGGGTGTGGAACCATGAGAGGCGAGCGGTTGTCATCCCGGCCCGCCGTGATCTGGCTCCTGCTGACCCTCACTACTGAAGTATTCACCTTTGCACCCGCCCCGGTCGCGGGTGCCGAGGACAAGCCCGCTGCAAGGGAGAGCGAGTCGAAAAAAGGCTCGCTGCGCGTCCAGGACCTGCCCAAACCGATTCCGCAGGTGATGGACAAGATCAAGGAAGTCGGGAACGAAGTCGGCAAAGGCATCAGCAAGGCGGCCGGCGAGGGGGCCAACGCGGTGAACAAGGCGGTGAAGGGGGACAAGGAGAAGGCGCAATAGCGGGTTCTTATTCCTCCGGTTCCGGGCTCCCGCCCAGGCGGATCGCGCGGGGGCCGTGTTTCTCGATGATCGCGTCCATGGCGGCCACGGCTTTGGACGTCCGCTGATCGAACAGGCCTTGGGTCACAGGGCCCAGCTCGGAGAGCGAGACGCCGACCAGCCGGTACTTCGTATGCGGCACAACCAGACTCCGGAGCGCGGCGCGGATGTCGGGCCACATGGCCGGATCATAGTTGAGCGGCTTGGAGAAATGCCGCTGTCTAGTCGTCACCTTGAAAGCCGCGTCCTTCAGCTTCACCGTGAAGGCGCCGGCGGCCAATCTCTCTTGCCGCAGCTCGTGGGCCAACTCACCGAGAAATCCCCGCACCGTCCGTTCCAGCAATGAAACGTCCTGCGTGTCGTGATCGAAGGTCGTCTCCTGCCCCAGGCTCTTTTGCTCCCGATCCGGTTCGACCGGAGGATCATGGTCGATGCCTTGCGCGAGGGCCTGGAGGGCGGGGAGGCTCTTGCCCCACAGTTGGCGCAGCAGCGGTTCACAGCGTGGCTCCAAGAGATCGCCGATGCGCCTGATCCCGATACGGTCCAATCGCTCCGCGGTCTTGGGGCCGATGCCGGGGAGTGACCGGACAGGCCTGGGCGCCAAGAAGGCCGCTTCGGCCCCCGGCTCGATGACGGCCAGCCCGTCGGGCTTGTGCGCGTCGGCGGCGATTTTGGCGACGGCTTTGCCGGTCGCGACCGCCACCGTGCAGCGCAGCCCGGTCGCCTCGAAGATCGTCTCCTTGACCGTGCGTCCCAGCGCTGCCGGATCGGCATGCAAGGACTGCAGGTCCGTCGTGTCCGCGTAGAACTCGTCGATGCTCGTCCAGGCACAGATCGGAAACAAGCGAGCGGTGACCTCGCGCATCGTTTCGTGCAGGCGCCGATAGAGGGGGCGGTCGGGGGGAACCAGAATCAGGCCGGGACAGAGACGCAGCGCCTGCCCCGTAGGCATGGCGGCGGTGACGCCGAATTTGCGGACCGGGTAGCTGGCCGCGGTGATGATGCCCCGCGGCGGCGGCGAGCCGACGGCCACCAGTTTGCCGGCCAGAGACGGATCGGCCACGATGGCCGAGGACGCGAACATCGCATCCACGTCGCCGAACAGAATCTGGCGCGGCCAGCGGCTCATAAGAACGGGAGCTGATGGCAAATGGCGTATGGCCAGCCAGACATAAGAACCGGTAACTTACGGCAAATGGCGTCGCGTAGGGAAGAGAGGCCTGTCGCCCGGCTTTGTCACCTCTTTATTCCAGCCATTAGCTATATGCCATCAGCTATTAGCTCTTGGAGATTGCCGCGGCAGCCCCCGCAGCGGTGGCGGCTGGGTCTGATGGTGCGCCGTCGCCGGTGATAGAGCTTGCCGCATCCCAGACAGCGCCAGGCGTACTTGGCCAGGGCCTCCACGGCCTCGTCCAGCGAGTGGCGGACCGTGATGCCGAGTCCCTGGCGGTTCATTTCGGTCATCTTCCGCTGAAAATCGGAGCCGTGATTCGGCCGTCGCCTGAGCACGTCGAACTGCCACTGGTGGATCATCTCGTGTGCCAGCGTGCCGATGAGTTCCTGCTCCGCTTCCTTGCTTGCGTGGTGCTGCAAGAGCGGGACGGACAGCCGGATGCACCGACGGGCCTTGCCTGTTTCAGGAGCCCGTGGTCCGACCCGGCTCGCGAACATCCCGGCGGATGCGGTCAGACGCATGCTCCAGACGATCTCGATGGGAGGCAAGACGCCGCCGAAAAAACGGGCGTTCAGCTCACACCACAAATCTTGCAGGCGGCCCGTTGTGTCGGAGGCCTGCGTGAAAGGGGTTCGCGCGAGCGGTTCTGCCGCAGAGGGCCGGCGGCTACCGGCGCTGGGTGTTGTCCGACGCATCCGTCTCGCCGTCAAACTTCAGCAAGTCCTTCACGTAGAGCCGAATCCCCTGTTCGAGCGAGGTGAACGGAGCGAGGTAGCCTTCTTTCCTGAACCGTTCCATGCGCGCTTCCGTGAAATACTGGTAGCGCTCCCGTATTTCGACCGGCGTGTCGATGAAGGTGATGGCTTCCGGACGTCCCAATTCGTGAAACACGCATCGCACGAGGTCGAGGAACGTCCGGGCCTGCCCCGTGCCGAGGTTGAAAATGCCGCGGCGGATGGGCTTCTCCAGGGCGAAATGCAACCCGTTCACCACGTCGTCGACGTAGATGAAGTCGCGCTTCTGATGACCGTGCGGGATGTCCGGTCGATGGCTTTTGAACAGGCGCACGCGGCCGGTCGTCCGGATCTGATCGAAGGCGTGCAGGACCACGCTGGCCATCTTGCCTTTGTGCCGCTCTCCGAACCCGTACACGTTGAAAAACTTGAAACCGGACCAGGAGGGCGGAGACTTCCCGGCGCCCTCCTGCTGCAAGGCCCACAAGTCGAAGTCCAGCTTGGATTGCCCGTAGGGGTTCAGCGGCTTGAGCCGGGGCGCGAGGGTTTCCTCATCGTCGTAGCCCAAGGACCCGTCCCCGTAGGTGGCGGCGCTGCTGGCGTAGACAAAGGGCACCCGGCGTTCGGCGGCGTACCGCCAGAGCTGTTGGGAATAGCGGAGGTTGATGTCCTGCAGATAGGCCACGTCGAGTTCGGTCGTGTCCGTGCAGGCGCCGAGATGGACGATGCCCGAGAGGGAAGGGGTGCACGAGGCCAGCCACTCGAGCAGGGCGCTCCGATCCACCAGCTCTCCGAAGTCGATGCCCCGATGTTCGGCGCGCGACTGAAAAAACGGCAGGGAGTCCACGGAGACCACCGAGTAGCCGCGCTGTCTGCAGGATGCGACGAAGCGGGCTCCGATGAACCCTGCGGCGCCGGTCACCAGCAGCAGAGGAGACGACGGCCGAGGAGGGGGGTGTCCGGGCTGAATCGGCTGGCTCACATCAATTCCGTGTGCAGCAACCGCGGGACGCGGCCGGCATCGAAGTCAGGGGGCGTTTTCAAACAGCTCTTCCTCGATCAGCTCGCAGAGGACGTGGCCGAGCGTGATATGGCTTTCCTGGATGCGGGCCGTCACGGTGGAGGGCACGAGGAAGCAATGGTCCACCAATCCAGCCAACTTGCCGCCCTTGCCGCCGGTCCAGCCGATCGTGATCAGGCCGAGCGACCGCGCCGCCTCCGCCCCTTTGAGCACGTTGGGGGAGTTGCCGCTGGTGCTGATCGCGATGGCGATGTCGCCCTTCCGGCCGTGGGCCCTGACCTGCCTGGCGAAGATCTCGGCATAGTCGTAGTCGTTGGCGATGCACGTGAGGGCCGCCAGGTCGGCGCCCAGCGCGAGGGCCGGCAGGGGTTGGCGGTCTCGATGGTACCGGCCCACGAACTCGGCCGCGAGGTGCGAGGCGTCCGTCGCGCTCCCGCCGTTGCCGAAGAGGAGCAGCTTGTGCCCGTCGCGCAAGGCCTGCGCGATCAGCCGCGCCGTCAGCACGATCCGGTCCGCGTGCTCGTGGACGAACCGCCGTTTGACCTCGGCGCTCTCCTCAAAAGCCTTGATGGCGCGCTCTTTCATGCAACGGCATTGTAGGGTGGGCGCCGCGCCCTGTCAAACACAGCGTCGGCTGCTCGGTCTTGTTGATCATGCTGGAACGCGGTGTTATAGTCCGCCGCGATGGCTGTGGACACGCCTGTCAAAGCGTTGCTGATCGCGGTGAGCGAGGATGCGCCGGCCGCGGCCTATACGATCAACCGGCTCAAGCCGGAGTGCCTCTGCTTTTTCGTGCCGGAACCGGCCAAAAGCCTAGTGGAGACCTCCGTCCAACCGCAGATCGCGCAGATGCCCCGCAAGTGGGACTGGGTCGTGACGCCGGACGCTCACCGCTTCACGGCCTGCTATCAGGTTCTCGCCCGTACCCTGCCGGACTTGCTGCGGACCTGGGAAGTCCAGCCGGGTGAGCTGGTTCTGGACCTCACCGGCGCCACCCCTTCCATGGCGGCGGCCCTGGCTCTGGCCGGCCTCTCGGCCGCCTCGCGCGTGATCACGCTCGGCCATCCGGCGCAGCTTTCTTCCGCCGAAGGAGAGACCGTCGAAGTCAACGGCCAGACGCGAATCTGGCTGCAGGGCAATCCCTGGGACACGGCGGCGGACCGGGTTCGCGCGGAAGGGTGCGACCTCTTCAACCGGGGCTCGTTCGGATCGGCCGCGTCGCTCTTCCATCAGGTCGAGGCGCGGGTGAGCGGCGGACAGAAGCCCCTCTATCGCGCGCTGGCCGATCTCGCGGAAGGCTACAGCCTGTGGGAACGGTTCCACTATCGCCAGGCCTGGGACAAGCTCAAGGCTTCGCTCAAAGCGTTGGAGATGGCGGCGGTCTGGGGAGGACCGGCCGGGCTCAAGGGCGTGCTGCCCGCCATCAAACAGAATGCGGGATTTTTGGAGAAACTGGTGCTGGACCCTCAGGAAGTCAAAGAGGCCGTGGCCCATGATCTGCTCGCCCACGCGCGGCGCAGGGCCGACGCGGACCATGATGCGGAGACGGCGACCGCGACGCTCCTGCGTGCGCTGGAGGCCTTCGCGCAGCAGCGGCTCTTCAAGCAGTACAAGATCAAGACCTGGGACGTCCGGCCCGAGCAGTTGCCGGAGGCCCTGCGCGAACCCTGCCGGACCAGCTTCCTGAGCGACCTGGACGGCAAGTACAAGCTGCCGCTCCACGAGCAATTCCGGGCGCTGGCCGGCCTGGGTGATCAGATGGGGCAGGCCTACCTGGCCCAGTGGCCCAAGATGAAGCCGCTCCTGGATGCGGCCGGCCAGGCCGTGCTGGGACACGGGTTCGAGCCGATCAAGGCGGAACGGTTTCAGCAGTTGCATGACGTCGTAGTGAAATTGACCGGCGTGAGCGAGCAATCGTTGCCAAAGTTCCCGACGCTGAATCTCTAAGAGCATATGGCTGATGGCTGATAGCTAATGGCCAGATGAGAGGAAGAGAACCAACTATCGGCTCTGTGGAAATTAAGATTTACTACGAAGACACAGACTGCGGCGGGGTGGTGTACTACGCCAACTATCTGAAGTATTTCGAGCGGGCCCGCACGGATTATCTGGAGCAGCGCGGCTTGTCGGTGGCGGGGTTGCTGAAGGAAGGCACCCAGTTCATGGTCGTCCATGCCGAGGTGGATTATCGGTCTCCCGCCCGGTATGGGGAGACCCTCGCGATTGAAACGACGCTCTCCGAGTGCGGGAAGGCCTCGCTGACCTTTGCCCATGTGGTCCGCGAGCGAACGAGCGGAAGACTCATCGTCGAAGGATCGGCCAAATTGGTGGCGACCACGCTGGACAACAAGCTGAAGCGGCTGGACCCGGCGCTGGTGGAGGCGCTACAAGCTCCTCCGCGCCGCGCGAGGAAAGAGCAAAGAAGGAGCAGGAAGGAGCGACATGCCTGAGAAATTTGGCACCTGGCTGGCAGTCTCGGCGGTGGCGATCGGCTTCGTGATCCTGGCCTGGCTGCTGTTTGCCGAAGGGCCGAAGGACAAGAAAAAGAAATAGCAGCCGTCCCTATCGCTGGCGCCTAACCCTAACTGAGAAGGGCTGATGCCTTGAAACCTACCGCCGACGCTCCCATCTTGACATCAAGATGCCTAGGCGATAGCATCACGGCATGCGCACCACGCTGACCCTCGATGACGATGTGGCCGCCAAACTTAAGGCAGAAGCGCGCCGACTGGGCCGGTCTTTCCGAGACACGGTGAACGCCGCTCTCCGTCGCGGCCTCGCAGCCCAGCGTAGCGCGCCTCCACAAAAGCCGTTCAAAGTCGTGTTCCGAGACCTTGGAAATCTTCAACCCGGTCTCACCCTGGACAGCATCGCGGACCTGATCGAGCAAGTAGAAGGTCCGCTCCACCGATGATCCTCGTTGATGCCAATCTGCTCCTGTATGCGTACTATCCAAGAGCTGAGCAGCACGAGGCGAGTCGCGCCTGGCTGGAAGCGACATTGTCCGGGTCTCAACTGGTGCGCTTTGCCTGGCTGACGATCTGGGCGTTTCTCAGAGTCTCGACAAACCCCCGTGTGTTCGACCGTCCGCTCTCGACGGCGGAGGCCGAAGCGGCGGTGACGTCCTGGCTAGACCAACCAGTGGCTGACATCCTCGAAGCAGGCGAACGTCATTGGGATATCCTCCGCAACCTTCTGCACACCGGCCAAGCCGCTGGACCACTGGTCATGGACGCCGCCCTGGCCGCCATTGCCATGGAGCACGGCGCGACGCTCCATACAACGGATCGAGACTTCTCACGATTTCTCGGTCTCAAGTGGACAAACCCGCTGATCCCCCGCTGACCTCCCTTGTCACATGTTTGTCGTGGGAAGGGACTTTGTGATTCTACGTCCCTCCCACAACCCCCAAACGTTTAGGTCCATAAATGACTTCTAACTTTTAGCTGATCTGTGGTAGGCCAAGTTGTTCAGGGGCGGCCGATCCGGACAGCTCTCCGACCATTTAAGTTGTACGTAAGCATCCGCCCTTCTTAAGCCATGTCAAGCACGCCTCAGCGGACAAGAGCATATGGCTAGAAGTCATTTCAAAACCTTTTTCAGGGTGATCAGGGCGCACGCGAGATGAAA
>CAZKHY010000084.1:7935-15602 GCA_964552455.1 uncultured Nitrospira sp. | reverse complement strand
TTGAAGAGATCGCCTTCCCAGTGGCCGGGGACGGTGCGGAGCGCGACCTCAGCCGTGCGGAGCGACTGGCCCTGGGCCAATCCCAGACTCAGGGTCTCACGTTCATCGGCCCGCAAGTGCGTATACCGGGAGTTTGCCATGGCAACACCTTAGCCCGGAAGGGCTGGCAGTGTTGCACTTGGAGTTAGAACTCACGGGGTTAAAACAGCCACGCCAGCCCCCCCGTTACTGTTCGAGGCCAACCCGGTGTAATTTGAACCCCATTGACTGGCGCTGGATCCGTGGGAAGTTTAGTTTCATACGCCAGCTGGGTCTGGAGCCAGGGCACGTCCATCAGATTTTGAATACTCAAAAATCCCTCCATGTGCTGCCACCATCCCTTTGTTACCGGACGATATCGAGCGACAAAGTTGAAGACCGTCCAGGCCTGAGCGGTAATACTACGATCCTGCGTTAGCGGCCGAGCCCCCAAATGCAGCATCTGCAGTGAGGCTGCCAGCCCCATCGGAAGGCGAGCTGTCAACTCACCGCGTCCCGTCATGGTTGGGGCCTGAGGAATAGCCTGACCGGTACCACGAAATTCAGCCGTATTCAGCGTCGCATTTCCGGAGAGGGACAACCAGTCCAGAAGCTGGAGGCGGCTACCAAGTTCCGTGCCATACCGGCGCGTGGCTCCGAAAATCTGGGTCGTGCCTGTATTGCCTTGGAAGACCAGTTCTGAGGTCAAATCTAATACCCAGAATGTCGCGGAAACCTCAACCCAATCCCACTGCCTGGTACGGAGCCCCACTTCGTACCCCGTGGCCTTCGGCAACGTTTGGACACTTGAAGAACTCACCACGGCTCGGGCATCGTTACTGTGAAACCCCGTGCCGGCATTAAGAAAGACTTCGGTTCCGGCCCATGGACCAAGAATCAAGTTTCCCTTTGTCGTGGTGATCACCGCGTCAACACTCCCACTTGGATTTTGTGGGCAACCAGCCTGACAAAGATTCTGCACGTTGAATTGAAAGTAATCCGCCCGCGCACCTCCCGTCAGCCGAGCCCATGGCGTTGGATGAAACTCCAGCTTCAGGTAGGGAGAATAGGAGGTCTCGCGGATCCGACTATCGGATGTGGTCCCCAGCGGCACCCATTGACGCTGGGTTCCCAGGCGAACATGGGCATCATCCACACGAGTCTGCACACCCAATGTGACTGAACTGTCTACGTCTAGTAGCTTCCCGCTCTGGCGATAGCCCAGCTCTCCGCCGTAGACATACCGCCGATCGGATTGCTCAACCCCATCTCCATTCACCGGGTCGTTGAGAAAGAAGGTGAAGTCAGAAACCAAATCCAGATAATAGTACTGGAGGTAGGCTTCAGCAAACAGGGTTCCCCCGGATGGTGCGTTGTAGTAGTACTGCACGTGCCCGGTGGATCGTTGGGTCCGACCGCCCTGATAGGGATCAATTGAGCCAAATCGAGGAATCAGTCCGGATTCCACGGCGCGTAGCGGGATTTCCCCAGGACTATTCCACCGATTCTGGTAGTAGGTGCCCGCAAGACTGATTTCAGAGTGCGTGGTCGGGTTCATCGTCACTTTGGCCAATCCGTTGATCCGGAGGGCTCGATTGGGATTAATGAATGGACCGTCTGTATAATAGCCCTCTACCGCCACGAGCGAACGGACGCGGTCTTTCGTGGGCGAGAACATCAGCAGGTGCCGCTGGGTATCGAATTGCCCGCCAGTAGCTTGCACGATGGCCTCTTCAATGACATCGCGGGTGACAAAATTCATCGCCCCAGCGGTCGCAAAATCTCCAAACTGCACCTGGTAAGGCCCCTTGTAGGCTTCGACTCTCTTCATCGTCTCAGGGATTAGGAAGTTCAAGTCCATGTAGCCCTGGCCGTGGGCATGGCTTCGGAGGTTCAGCGGCATTCCGTCCAAAAACCCGGCCAGATCAGTCCCGTGATCGGCGTCGAAACCACGGAGTAAATAGTTGTCGGCTTTGCCCGGCCCACCGCCCGGATTAGTCGTGATGAGGCCCGGCACCAAACGAAGCAAGTTCCCCGGCCGATCCAAGGGCTGGAGCTCAATATCTTGTTCCGTGATGATAGCTTGGGAAGCCGCCTCGAAGTTTGAGGCATGCGTATGAGTCACTTCGATATCAGACAGAAGGATGGCTTCGTCAGGTTCTTCTGTATGCCCCAATGAATTCCAGAAAATCGTGCACACGAAGACCATGAGCCCAAAGATCTGAAAAGACAAGATTCACTCCCCTTTGTTCCCGAAAGGTGTGTGCGTGGAGTCTCCAAGTACCCAGGTCTCCTGACTCTCGGCTCGTCCTACTTTCTGCGCCTTCCCGTCCTGGCGGACAGTGGTTGATTGCAGATTTCGTCCCCGATCACAGTTGCGGACCAGTGGCGGCTTTGACCGCGCTTCCCTTGGGGTACATGGCTACGAACTCACTGAATTACACAATTCTTTGTAGCAGGCCTCCTTTCGGTTATGACACCCGGCACTTTGCTTTTACCAACGCTACCAGGAACGCCAGCAGAACAGCTCCGAGCACCATGACGGTGAGACCCATGTCGCTGACCGGCAGCGCAAAGGAGGTGGGTTGGAGCAGTTTGATGATACCGATGACGTACGCTAATCCGACAACGGTCAGCGTCATCATGCGATTACTCTGGATGGCCATCTTGGTGGCAGCCAGATACAGCCGACGCACGACAAGCCCATTAATAGAGTCCGTGATGACCATCCCTACGCTGAACGCCATCCCTATGCATAACGCTCCTAAAAGGCCATAGCCCATCGTTCCGGCCAATGCCCAGGCCGACATCTGGCTGGCTGTCTCAAACCCCAGCCCAAATAACGCACCAATAGGCACGGCACTCATCGGGTGTGTGATGTTGAGCATCTGCCTGGGCAACAGATGGCCCATGAAACCGCTACTCAGAGCCGTAGTTCCAACGGACAGCGCCATCAGCCTCATAAGATTGATGGTCCCGATGACGAACAGGAGGAACGCCGACAGCACCCCACTGACTTGCAGAACAGAATGACTGAACGATTGAAGATACTCTGCGGCCAGCGCGATCAATGCTGCGATCGACAGGACCGAGAGCGCGTGACCGAACGCGAACCACGTTCCAACCCACCGACTCATTCTCGGATGTCGGTCCACCGAAGCCCTCGTCATTCCATCGATGGCGGTGAGATGGTCCGGATCGGCTCCATGGCTCAGCCCCAATGCGAACGCGAGACCCAGTAATGGCCAGAGACTGCCATCAGAGAGATTCATGACACCCTTCGGAGCCGCGCTCAGCTGAATTGGTGGGCGCAGACGGGACTTGCTCGCCATCAATCCGGCTCGCCTCAAGCGCACGGAAGAGGTCGGGCCGAGGCCGCTCGTCCCAGCGGTCATGAAACACCACCTCTTGGAGCGGAAGCCGCGGCAACCAGCCCCGGGTCTCAAGCATGGGCCGTTCGGGGAAACTTTCCACAAAGCCGACGCAGAGATAGGCAACTGGGACGATCCGGTCCGGGATTCCCAGGATCGTACGGAGGACAGCAGGCTCCATGATACTCACCCACCCGACTCCAACACCTTCGGCGCGTGCGGCGAGCCAGAGGTTCTGGACGGCACAGCAGGTGCTATAGACGGAGGTTTCCGGAATTGTGTTCCGCCCGATGATCGCTGGCCCGAACCGCTCCTGGTCGCAAGTGACGCACAGGTTGATGGGTGCGTCGAGGATCCCTTCCAGTTTGAACGAGAGATACTTCTCGCGGCGCTCCTTCTCAAACGTTTCGGCAGCGCGCAGCCGCTCCGCCTCAACATGTGCACGGACCTGCCTGCGAACCTCGCGATTCTCAACCACGAGAAAGTTCCACGGTTGCGAGAGCCCGACTGACCCCGCCTGATGCGCCGCCAAAAGGATTCGCGCGAGGGTTTCGGCCGGAATCGGATCGGGGAGAAAGGATCGCATGTCGCGACGTCGCGTGATCGTCTCATAGAGGCCGCGACGCCAGGCTTCAGGCAAGGCATGATCCGTCATACGGTCCCCACCATCGAGACAGCGAGGGACACCAGCGATGTCACGCTGTCTTCCTCCGCACGAACAACCGACTGCGCCCCGCACTGGCGCGCCACATCCTCGGTGTGCGGGCCCATCGCCGCCATGGACAGGCCTCGCAAGGCCTCACCGAGGTCGCCCGAGAGCACGGCGCGGGCTGCCGAGGAACTTGGCAGCACCACAAGGTCGATCGGCGGCAATGGGAGACTCGGCATCCGGTGAACATAGCGATACGCGGCCACCACTTCGACATCCGCACCAATCCTGATGAGTTCGTCGTATAGGTTCGGGCGCCCCCCCTCCGATGTCACAAGGAGGAATGGTCCGTTCTGAAGAAGAACCGCATGCTCGCCGAGCGCGTCCTGACAGGCGCCTCGCATACGGACAGCGGGTGTGACGCCATGCCGGGAAAGCGCCTGCGCCGCCGCTGCCCCGACCGCGATGACCGGCACATCGAGGGTGTGGACATGTGGAACCACCGCGTCGACGCCAGCGGCGCATCCAAAGATGATGCCATGGAATTCGTGGATGCGCGCAAGGGCCGCATCGATGTGTGACGCTCCGTTGAGGGGCACCGCCTCGATCTCAGGAATTTCCAGCACCTCCGCTCCGAGCGCACGGAGTGCTGCCGCAATCGCAGAGCGGCCCGGGCGTGCGCGGGCGACGAGCAGTCGCCGGCCAGCCAGGAGGCGACGCTCAAACCAGGCGATCCGCTCACGCAGCCCGACGACGTCGCCGATGATGACGAGAGCCGGCGCGGTGAGATCGACACCTCGTGTCTGCTCCGGAAGGGTCGCCAGCGTACCGACGATGACCTTCTGATCGGGGGTGGTGGCAGACATGATGTAGGCCGCCGGAGTCTCCGCGGAGCGGCCTGACTGAATCAGACGCTGGAGATTCGCTGAGAGTTTTCTGGCAGCCATGAACATCACAAGGGTGCCCTTGCCGGCGGCAGCCCTGGACCACTCGGTGAGACTTTGATGGCTCCCGTCAACATCATGGCCACTTACGAAGGTCACATCGGACGCATGCAGACGATGGGTGAGCGGAATGCCGGCGTACGCGGCGGCGCCGAGGGCGGCGGAGATGCCCGGGACGATCGAAAAGGGAATGCCGGCTTCCGACAGCTCCTCCGCTTCCTCCCCGCCGCGCCCAAAGATGAGCGGGTCGCCCGCCTTCAACCGTACAATGGTGTGACCGGCCTTGGCGCGCGCCAGCACGTCCGGATGCAAACGATACGAGGTCGCGCCGGTGCCGTGGCGTCGGCCCACGGGCAACAGCTCGGTCTGAGGCCCGACGAGCGAGAGGATGGCCGGCGAGACCAGCGCGTCGTACGCCACCACGTCGGCGGCGCGCAGAAGCTCCAGTGCGCGGACGGTGAGAAGCCCCGGATCGCCGGGTCCCGCCCCGACCAGATAGACCATTCCCTTTCGAGCACCCAGCTCAGTCCGCACAAGAGTCTCCTTGCTTTCCTGTCGCCGCGGCGCCCTTCCGGAACCGATGGGTGAACTTTGGATCATACAATCTCGAATTGGCAAACTCAGTGGCCGTGAGCACGCGCCCCACCAACACCATCGATGTGGAATTGAGCTTGGCGGCTCTCACCTTGCCTTCGATATCCGACAACGTCCCCGTCACAATGACCTGATCCGGCCAGGAGGCCTTATGGACGACCGCAACGGGACAATCCGCTCCGTAGGAAGGAATCAGAGAACGAGTGACATCTTTGAGCAGCGTGATACTCAGAAACAGCGCCAAGGTGGCTTGATGACGCGCGAGGTCGTCCAACTTTTCGCCGGCCGGCATTGCGGTCCGCCCTTCCGCCCTGGTCAGGATCACCGTCTGTGACAGTTCGGGAAGGGTGAGTTCGCGGCCTAGCGCCGCTGCTGCTGCGGTGAATGACGACACCCCAGGAATAATGTCGTACGGAATGCCCAGTTCAACGAGCCGGCGCATCTGCTCGGCGGTAGATCCGAAGAGCATCGGATCCCCAGTATGGACACGCGCCACATCCTGGTCCGCGTCGCGGGCGACAATAATCACGTCGATGATCTGCTCGAGCGTCATCCCCGATGAGTCCATCACCTTGGCGTCGGGCCGGGCGTGAGCAATGACCTCCTTGGGGACAAGCGATCCGGTGTACAGTACGACGGGGCAGGAGGCGATCAACTCCGCCCCGCGAAGCGTGAGCAGCTTCGGATCGCCCGGGCCTGCTCCAATGATATACACGCGCATCGTGACTCCTCAGGTGCACTTCAGAACGGTCTCTCGCACGATGTGCCAAATCTCCTGGGGGATCTCCCCAAGCCATCGTGCCTCGATGCGTCCATCCAGCCCCGCGTGATTTTCTCCCTTGGGATCAGTCACCAGGCGCCAGAGGCGATCACTGACCGAACCATTACGCTGAATAACGAATCGGTCGACGAGCAACCGGGCGAGCGCTTCTCCCTCAACATCCACCGTCAAGTACGGTTGCGGCACCTGAACCGAACGGCAGGGCAAAAGACGGACAAAGGGACGTTCCAAGGCATTGATCACACCCGGGGGCTCAAACCCCGCCGAAGCAAAATCGCAGGGCTCCTTGGGATTGCCCACCAGGAAGTACTGTCCTTCTGTCTCGGCTAAAATGGCTCCGGCTAAACGTCCGACACGCGCCATCAGTCGGCCTCCGGAGTCGGCGGAACGACGAGCGAAAACCCCGGTCGCTGACCGGAGATGACCGCACCATCGAAGCTGTACTTGTTGGTATAGCCGCGCGGGGTGACCATGTAGCCCTCAAACATGAAGGTGTTGCTCGATCCGACGATTACAGTGGTCAGCATCCCGATCTCGTAATCGAGGAAGTTGTCCAAGTCCGTCAGGACCACATGCTCCCTATCGCGATAGGCGCTCTTCACGAGCGCCACCGGCGTGTTCGCGTCGCGGTAACGCCGGATAATCGCCTGCGCGTCAACAATCTGCCTCGTGCGCCGACCGCTGGCTGGATTGTACAAACCGATGACGAAATCTGCACCGGCCGCAGCCTCGATCCGGCGCTCGATCACCGACCAGGGAGTCAGAAGATCCGAGAGCGAGATCGAGCAGAAGTCGTGGACCAGCGGCGCGCCGACCAAGGACGCGCAGGAGTTGAGCGCGGTCATCCCGGGGATGAGGCGGATCTCCGGTGAATCGCCCCGCTTCCAGCCCATCTCCTTCAAAACCTGGAAGACCAAGCCGGCCATTCCGTAGACGCCCGCGTCTCCGGAAGAGATCAACGCGACTGTGGCACCATCTCTCGCTCGTTCAATGGCGGCACGAGCACGGCCGATCTCTTCAGTCATCCCGGTCTTGACGATGTCCTTCCCTTCAAGCAGGTGGCGGACCAGCTTGATGTATGTGGTGTAGCCGACGACGAGCTGGGCCTCGGCGATGGCCTTCAGCGCCGCCGGGGTAGCATGCGCTTCCGCGCCGGGTCCGATGCCCACGACATAGAGAATCCCTTTCGAATCTGTCATGGGTAGCCCACCTCCATGCGGCGTTTAGCGAAGGCCCGCCGCGCCACCGCCAAGGTCATCGATCGTCCAGCACCAGGCTCAGTATAGATTTGCTTGGGAACGAGGAGCTCC